>JARFQK010000374.1 GCA_029287815.1 Gammaproteobacteria bacterium | reverse complement strand
GTATATAACCCTGAATACTGTAGTGCGACTGCGCGGCAAAATACCTCTCACGTTTTCAAGCAGATGTCTGGAGATGGCCACATGATACGACACGCATGAGTAGACCAGCCTGTGAAATAGACCCTTCTTGGCGCGAGATTTGGTGGTCCCATGCCTGACGATAACGTTCAGATCTTTTCCTCGGAAAGAAAAATACAACGTCTTCAGTTCGGACGCCCCAAAATAGACAACGTTTCTGATAGCATGTTTTTTAAGCAGCTTCGCTGTGGCTACCAGCATTGAAACGCTGAAGCTTTTGTTGGTGAAAGCAACCGGCCTGCAAACAAAGATATGGTCACCCTCATTACAGCGGTCCTCGATAAACGAGTTCTTCTTGCATATCAGCACGACTTCACAGCATTCAGAGAGCAAATCGGCCAACTTGATTGCATCATGCTCCATACCACCGGTACCCGGGGAAAGGCAGATTACAGCAGTTGGCGATGGCCCGTTATCCACTGTCAGGCTAACCGTCGCCAGCACCCTTTAGTGATGGCTCACCATCAGCTTCGGTCATCCAGATAAAAAACACAACGCTTGAAACGATGAATATGGAAGTCCAGTTATTTCGGACAAACGGATGCTCGGTCAAGGAAGCAATAATGAACGCGGCACTTAGCACAACCTGAAACTTCCACGCCCCCGCTGAATCGTGCCTTTTTCCTATCGCAACGAAGAGCGGGTAAAACAGAAGCAGCAGAATCAGGACAAGACCGACAACCCCTTTGTCGCCAAGATAGCTGAAGTAAACACTGTGAGTGTGGGTTGGGTTTCCATTATCAGCGCTCACCTGATAGACAAGTTGATTGAGCTTTCCTTCCTTGACCATTCGGTTATGCACTTTCCCAGTATTTCCGACACCATGGCCGAGCAAGGGCTTTTCCATGAAGGCATAAATCGCGCCCCGCCATTGTTCCAATCTAAAGCCTATCGACGTGAATTCAATGGGTTGGCCTCTGTCGGCCTGGAAATACGCCACCGGCTCTTGAAATACGCGATTGAACCTGGCATTCACATACTCTATCCCGGCAAGGAAATACAAAGCCGAGAGCAATGCTACTCCGATTAACCCGGCCTTCTTGATACCAAGCGACCTGAGTGCGTTGATAAAACCGCCATGCAGAAAAAATATTAGCGTGTAGAGCAATATCAGTGATAACCAGGCGTTCCGGGTAACGGAGACCAGCGCCCCGAGCGCACCAAACAATGCGCCGGTCAAGCATAAAGCCCGCATCTGTTTATTATCCTTAAAATACTCGAAGGCGACATAGCTGAGAGCTGACCAGAGGGCGGATATGTTGCCCTGAAATATATGCCCGTAAATGCCTTCTGCCAGTATCATGCCTACATCGCCACGTACATAGCGCAGCACGAAATCAACCACACCCGTCAGCCCGATAATGATCGCTGCGACTGGTACGGCCGTCACAAAATATTTCCAAATCCCCGGTATACTACGAAGGTATAAATATACAGGCACAGCGAACAGCAGGCGCATATCACTTGAGAAGAACCAGGTGTGCGATGCGCGTGTCCAGCCCGCGAGCGCATTGGACACTGCAGTTGTCACAACATGAAGAATGATTATCGTTAGGAAAATCTTTTCTTCTTTGCGCAAGTCATAACTGAATCTTTTTATTGAAAACAACGAAACCAACACGAGCATTACATATATCGAGGACACCCAGTGCCTGAGCGTGTTGGCGAACAATGGAAACAGAAATACGAGCACGATCCCAACGTGCATCCAGGAGAACTTATAGTCTCTCAAAGTAATCGCTGTCATAGTATGGTTAACTCCTGTTCGTTATGCTTTGGAGCGGCCCTTCGGGGCTTATTTTTCGGAGACAGTTATAATGACCATATCTGCATGTCCTGGCGAAACACGGGCTACAGGCCAGCCGCTGGTAAAAAATACTGGCGCTGTGCGTCAATGGCGGCGTGTACTCAGGCGTTGATGATCCATATATGACGTTGACCTTCACGTCCACCGCCGATGCTATGTGCATCAGGCCCGAGTCATTACTAACGACGTGCTCGGCACAAGCAACTAGATCTACAACGTCGACGAGCCTGGTTTTTCCGCACAAGTTGAAGGCGTCGCCACCAATACCCTCGACAATAGACTCGCCCAACGCTCTTTCTTTTTCCGAGCCGAATATCCAAATCTGGTACTGCCGTTCAACCAGTGATTTTCCCAGCTGCACAAAATTGTCTTTTGGCCATTGTTTTGCCGGGCCATACTCCGCACCTGGCATAAAGCCTACGATCGGCTTGCGCAGATTCAGATGCAAGCCAGAAATCAACTTCACAGCATTGGCTCGATCAACGCTCAGCGCCGGATAGGGAACCTCCGCAGGAGGCGCATTGGCCAAGTCCGCTGGGTAGGCGTGTGCGACGTAGCGTTGGGCAACCTGTTTGAGCCCGGCTTTATCCAGCTCTCTGATGTCATTAATTAAGCCATAGCGCAGCTCGCCCTTATAACCTGTACGGACTGGAACACGTGCGAAGAAGGGTATCAGTGCGGATTTCCAAGAACGCGGCATCACTATTGCGTGTGTATAACCGCTGACAGCAAGCTCGCGTCCGAGTTTAAGGCGTTTCTGCATGCCAAGTTCACCGTGCCCCACGGACAGCGCTATCCCCCGCCGCACCTCCGGCATCCTTTCGAGTAGCGGCAAGGACCATTGCGGCGCGACCACATCGATGTCACAAGCAGGATAACGCTGCCTCAGCGCGATAAACAACGATTGCGCCATAACCATATCACCGATCCATGATGGGCCGATGATGAGATATTGTCGCTTCGATTCAGCCACGAACACACCAGGCGGGCTAGACGCCTGCTGCCAGCAGGCAGTCGCAGATTTCGACGTTCGCTCGTAAATGCTCGGGATTGATGGTGCCCACGATCATGCTGCTCACGCCAGGCTGTGTCAGCACCTGCTTGAAGGCGTCCTCAACACTGGCCGCGTGACCACTTTGTAAGCCTTTCTTGATAACGACGCCCCTGTGCAATTCATCGGCACGCTCGATCACCGGCAATTCCACTTCTGTTTCCAGATTGTAGGTCGCCATGACCACGTCGGCGTTCTCTACAATCCAGAGCCCCCCTTCGACTGTCTTGGTCGACATTCCGTAAGCGCGTATCATGCCAAGCTGCTTCAGCTTGTCCAGCGTTTCCAGCACTGCTGTGTGATGGATAATTTCCATGTCCCTGCCGTCCGAATGCACCAGCACAACATCGAGCTCATCTCGTTTCAATGTTTTCAGGCTGTTTTCTACCGATTGGCGCGTATGCTGCGCCGAAAAATCGAAGCGTGAACGGCCGTTTTCAAAAATCTCGCCCACCTTGGTCATGACAACCCAATCGCCACGATGCGGCAGCAACTGCCCGAGCCGTTGTTCACTGCTACCATACGCTGGCGCGGTATCGATAAAATTAATGCCTAGATCCCATGCCAGTGTGAGCAAATCGCTGACTTGATCATCATCGGGAATGGCGAAACCCCGCGGATACTTGACTTGTTGGTTACGACCGAGTTTAACCGTGCCCAATCCCAACGGACTGACCGCGACACCGGTCGTGCCCAACGGTCGACGTATCATGTCATACCCCATCTTGCCGGCTCGCACCATGGATACTCGGCGAAAACAGGTTGTGGCCAGGCAGGCAGTTCGCCACTGGTCTTATCAACATCCGCAACCAGATCCAGCACCTGCCTCGCCAGCAAGGGTGCGAGCGCCATTTTGATCGGCCAGGCAGTAATGATTGCATCCTGTCTCACAGCATAACAAGTATCCGGTCGATGGCCATCAGCATGCCTGACCTCAGCTCGATTGATATCGAGCGTCGCCCATTGCAGTCCTTGCTGTGGCAGCCAGGGAATCAGTTCGTCCAGCTCCTGTTGCGCGTGAGCGATCTGGCCGCTATCGGAACGGAAGACACCGTCCTCCGCGAGCTGACCGCCGAGATACCAGACGATGTTATCCTCATCGTCCAGATGAGAGGTTATCGTCAGCCGAGGATTTACGCCTGCACCCATACAGTGCGCAAAAACGCTCTCGCTCAATCCCCCGCGCATGATCACCATCTTCAAGGGTCTGAGCTGCATCGCTGGACCTCGCAGCTCAGCCGCGTTCAACAAATCCTCGTTGCCCTGGCCGGCCATGAAGACCAGGCGCTTGTAATTGAATTCGAAGCTGTCGCCATTGACCGCCTCGACCTCGAGCGCCGACGGTCGCATCAGCAGAGCGTGTTTGTTGATCGCAAGAATAGCCGGCATGACTGGTACCGCCAGAGCCTGCAAAACACTGATCGTGTCGAAAACCGGTTCGTCGAGTCGATAGATTGCGCCCTTGAAGGCTCGGTGCCGAAACAATGACGGCCGCTGTTGCGTTGATAGGGCTACTGTGCGCTCACGCATTACCTGGCTGGCAAAAAATCCGGTGATTCTTGATGCCAGATTAGATGTCGACCAAAGGTAGTGTGCATCCGAAATTATCTTTGCCTGTCGCAGGTCAACCTCACCGCGGCCCTGATGACAGGCTCGCCATATCGCCGGCATACCGGCTACCGCCTCGGATGATGCTGTCAGCTTACCGGTCAGGGCGTACTTGGTACCGCCATGGATAATGCCTTGCGCATAGCGGGTCTGGCCGGCACCGAGTGCTTCGGACTCGAGCAGAACCGCGTTATAGCCCTCGTCACGCAACCGCCGCAAGGTCCACAATCCGGCGATGCCACCACCGATAACCACTACATCGACATCGATTTTCATGGTGACGGCTATGTCCTCCCTCGTATGGTTCCGATGATCTCTGTCGTTGACACACCCTCAACATAGGCGAGTATGCGCACCTCCCCGCCTTTGGCACGAACACAGTCACCACCCGGTATGCGGCTGGGGTCGTTGTCGCCTCCCTTGACAAGAATGTCCGGCAAGACCTCACAGATCAGCCGTGTCGGCGTGTCCTCTTCGAACGGCAACACCCAGTCTACACATTCGAGCGCGGCTAGCATGCGCATGCGGTGATCCAACGGATTGACCGGCCGGTCTTCGCCCTTAAGCTTGCGGACCGTCTGATCAACATTAACCGCGACAATAAGTCGATCGCCCTGCTCGCGCGCCTGCTGCAGATAGGTCACGTGACCGGCATGCAGAATATCGAAACAGCCATTGGTCATCACGATGGTTTCACCGCGTTGCCGGCACTGGTTGATGGCGGTCATCAATTCCTGCTCACTGACCACGCCACGTTGGACTGCGATGTGTTTGTGGATTTCCTGATAGAGCTCATCGGTGCTGACGCTGGCCGTGCCGAGCTTACCGACGACGATGCCAGCCGCCATATTGGCCAGTGCAACTGCATTGTGCTCTTCATCGCCGGCTGCGAGAGCTGCTGCCAGCGTCGAGATCACGGTATCGCCGGCACCGGTGACATCGTAGACTTCACGCGCTACGGTCGGTAGATGAAAGACTTCGCCATCGCTCGGGATCAGGGTCATGCCGTGCTCGCTACGCGTGATCAACAAGGCATCAAAGCCGCATTGATCGCAAAGCTGAAGCGCTTTCTCGACCAGTTCCTCCTGGTCGGCACAGCGGCCGACGACCGCTTCAAATTCGGCGAGATTGGGGGTAACCAGGGTGGCGCCCGCATATTTGTCAAAATCTGCGCCCTTCGGATCGACCAGCACTGGAATTTGTCTCTCGCGACACAGTGCTATCAGGGATTGGACACTTCGCAGGCCGCCCTTGCCATAATCCGAGCACACCACGACATCGTGCTGCTCGAGCAGTTGGGCAAATTCGACCTCTTCAGCAGAAACATCCTGTCCAATAAAACCGTCCTCAAAGTCCAGCCGTATAAGCTGTTGATGCCGACTAATCACGCGCAACTTTGTGACCGTCGCATTTTCCGGCAAGCGAACGAAGTCGGTCCGCACCCCTGCTTGCTGCAGATGTTTTTCCAGCACATTGGCGGCATCGTCATCACCGGTCAAGCCGAGCACCGTGCAGTGGGCACCGAGACGGGCTATGTTCAGGGCGACGTTGCCAGCACCACCCGGGCGTTCCTCGATGTCGCGCACGTGCACGACCGGGACCGGAGCCTCCGGCGATATGCGCGATGTCGGCCCGTGCCAGTAACGATCCAGCATCAGGTCGCCCACCACCAGCACACGCGCCTTGGAAAAATCGGGAATAGATATATGCATGGATATCAGCGCAAGATTAAAGGGTGCGCAACACCTGAAAACATAAAGAAATATGTCCACAGATGAACGCGGATGAACACGGATTTTTTTGTACTGTTTACTCGGATCATTGGTATCTTCTGTGACATGCTTTAGCGCGTGTCATCCATTGACGCCTCGCACCAGCTTGATGGCGAAATCCAGGCGAGAAATCAAGCAGCGAAAAACACCACGTTAGATCTGCACTCATCTGTGTTTATCTGTGTTCATCTGTGGACCAAAGACCCAGCGGCTTACCTGTGTTCAGATTCGCAACGCAAGCAAAAGCATTGATTCAAGCTGCCGGTCAGTCCTTGAGGACGTATTCGGCGCCGCAATATGGACATTTCGCCGAGCCATGGTCCTCGACGGGAATATAAACCTGCGGATGCGAGTTCCACAGGCTGGTTCCGCGCATTGGACAGTGCACAGGCAGATCATCACGCGTCACTTCATACCGCGATTGCTTGTTCGGCGTATCCAGCCCGGATTGTGTTGCTGTATGCGGATTAGGCATCATCGCACCTCGTTTGAAAACTTTCAGTCATAAACCATTGTTAGCCACTCAGGATGTCGCTCGAGACGACCATGAACGACATCGAAATAAAGTGTCTGTAATTTCTCCGTGACAGGTCCTCGGCTTCCATTGCCGATGGTTCGGTTATCGACCTCGCGTATCGGCGTCACTTCGGCAGCCGTGCCGGTGAAGAAAACCTCATCGGCAATA
>JARFQK010000365.1 GCA_029287815.1 Gammaproteobacteria bacterium | reverse complement strand
CTGATAAGGCGTCTGTTCTCGTAACGTTGTGTGTGTTTCAGTTTCCCGACTGCCGTGGTGCTCGTTAGCCTGGCCATGCGCGCGATGATATACGATTAAAATAGCGCTGTCGTCCATCGGAAAAGGTAAAGGATAATGCTGTACCGCATCGCTGCAGACGCCCTGGTTTTGCTGCATTTGATCTTCATTATTTTCGTGGTTGCCGGGGGATTGGCGGTCTACAAGTGGCCCTGGATGGTTTTTGTGCACGTACCCGCAGCGATCTGGGGCGCGGTGATTGAATTCAAGGGCTGGATCTGCCCGCTGACACCGTGGGAGAACAAGCTGAGGCAGCTCGCCGGGCAGGAGGGCTATGCGGAGGGCTTTATCGAAAATTATATCCTGCCGCTGGTGTATCCGATTGGTCTGACCAGAGATGTGCAGTTGATTCTGGGCACCAGCGTGATCGTGATCAACTTGCTGATCTACGGTGTGCTTATTCATCGATTGCTGCGTCACTGATTTCCTACAGGTACTTCGCGAGCAGGCTGCGATCATTCGCAGAAGGCGGCAGTTCCGTTCGTACGACATAGCCGCTGCCCAGCGCCGCTTCCACCGGTCTGCCGTGCTGATCCTCCATGTCCTCGATAACGATGTCTTCATTACCTTCGGGTGTTACCAGTTGCAGCCTGTCGCCGACGCAAAACTTGTTCTTGACGTCGATCTCAGCGATACCGCTTGCAGTGTCGTAGGCAAGCACCTCACCAACGAAACACTGCTGCCTGCTTTTTGAATGGCTGTCGAGGTAGTTCTGATAGTCTTGTGTATGGTGCCGCTGGAAAAAGCCGTCGGTGTAGCCGCGGTTGGCGAGGTTTTCGAGATCCCCGAGCAAGCCAGGATCGAATCCGTCGCCGCGTGCGGCCGCGTCAACGGCCCGGCGATAGCTCTGGGTCGTGCGTGCCACATAATAATGCGACTTGGTCCGGCCTTCGATCTTCAGGCAGTCGATACCGATGCTGACCAGACGATTCACGTGCTCGATTGCGCGCAGATCCTTGGAATTCATGATGTAGGTGCCGTGCTCGTCCTCGGTGATCGTTGTAGGTTCCCCGGGGCGGCCATCTTCCTCAAGCATGTAGACAGCGTCAGCCAGCGCGTGGCGCTTGCCGTTACCGATGGCGGCATGTGTGGGCGCTGCGGCGCGTTGCGCTGGCCTGAAGATGCCCTCGGGGGTTTGTTCGGTTTCGACCATTTTGTATTGCCACCGGCAGGAATTTGTGCACGTCCCCTGGTTTGGATCGCGACGATTGAAGTAGCCGGACAGCAGGCAGCGTCCGGAATAAGCGATGCAGAGGGCGCCGTGAACGAAGACTTCAAGTTCGATATCAGGGCATTGTTGGCGAATCTCTTCGACCTCATCGAGTGACAATTCCCGCGACAGGATGATGCGCTCGATGCCCTCGCGTTGCCAGAATTTCACCGTTGCATAGTTGACCGTGTTGGCCTGGACGGACAGATGGATCGGTATTTCCGGCCATCTTTCCTTGACCATCATGATCAGTCCGGGATCCGCCATGATCAACGCGTCGGGGCCGAGCTCGATGACCGGCTCCAGATCGCTGATATAAGTCTTGACCTTGCTGTTATGTGGCATCAGATTCGAGGTGAGATAGAACTTTTTGCCCAGGGCATGGGCCTCGCTGATGCCGATTTCGAGGTTTTTATCCTTGAAATCATTGTTTCTTACCCGCAAGCTATAGCGCGGCTGGCCGGCATAGACTGCATCCGCGCCGTAGGCAAACGCGTAGCGCATATTCTTTATCGTGCCAGCCGGGCTCAACAGTTCTGTTTTGGCTGAAGGCGTTCTCATGCGACGGATTTTAGCATTCTTCCTGCTGCTTGAATCCGGCAAAAACAGCTGACGGCTCAACGACCTGTGTAACCATCCGGAGAAGCTATTGATGCCGATAAAGAGACTGGAACCAGAGGCGCTCTATCGTCGTTGCGACGTTGGCCAGTTCGATTTCGAGACAACCGCGGATCTCGAAGATCTGACCGAGCTCATCGGCCAGCCCAGAGCCGTTGAAGCCGTGAATTTCGGTGTCGGCATCGAGCGCTATGGATACAACCTGTTCGCATTGGGGCCGGCGGGTACGGGCAAAATGGCGTTCATACGGCATTACATTGAGACCCGGGCTGCCGCCGAGCGCGTACCGTCGGACTGGTGCTATGTCAACAATTTCGATGATCCACGCAAGCCGACCGCATTGGAGCTGCCGCCGGGCAAATCCGTCCAGTTGCATAATGATATGAACACGCTGGTGGAGGAACTCGGGGCTACGATTCCAGCGGTGTTTCAGAGCGATGAGTACAACACCCGTGCCGAAGCAATCGATCAGGAGTTGAATGAACGTCAGGACAAAGCATTCGAGTCGCTGAACAAGAAGGCTGAAGCCAAGAATATCATGCTGATGCGTACGCCGACTGGATTTACGCTTGCACCGATGCGCAACGGCAAACCGATCTTTCCCAAAGAATTTCGTGAATTGCCCGAGGAAGAGCGCAAGAAAATCGAAGAAGATTCGAATGCGTTGCAGGAGGAATTGCGCGAGACGCTGCACAAGGCACCGAAATGGCAGGAAGAAAGCCGGGAGAAATTCGCTGAGCTCAACCGCGAGATGGCCGCTGGCGTGGTCAGCCACAAGGTCGATGTCTTGCGTCAAGTTTACCAGGACCATGCCAAAGTGGTCGACTATCTGAACGCTGTCGAAGAGGACCTCATCAGAAATTTCCGGAAGTTTCTACCCGAAGAGCAGCGCCGCACTTCGCTGTTCGGTATCGAATTGCCCGGTCAGGAAGACGAGGGGCACTGGTTCAACCGCTATCGGATCAATGTGTTGCTTGCCCATGATGTGGACTCCGGTGCGCCGGTGATTCACGAATCGCTTCCGAGTTACAACAATCTGATCGGGCGGATTGAACACACGGCGCAACAAGGTGCCTTGCTGACCGATTTTACCAAGATCCGCGCCGGCGCCTTGCATCGTGCGAATGGTGGCTATCTCCTGCTTGATGCGATCAAGGTCCTGACCCAGCCTTTTGCCTGGGAGGCGCTGAAAAGGGCGCTGGAATCAAGAAAGGTCAAAATCGAATCGCTGGGGCAAATAACCAGTTTGATCAGTACCGTCTCATTGGAGCCTGAATCCATCCCGCTCAATGTCAAAGTCGTTTTGATGGGTGAGCCGATCATCTATTACCTGCTGTCATACTACGATTCCGAGTTCGCTGACCTGTTCAAGGTACAAGTGGACTTTGCCGGGCAGATGGACAGGACGCCGGCGAGCCAGCAGGCGTACGCGCGTTTGCTGGCGACGCTGGCGCGCAAGGAACATTTGCTGCCGTTCAACCGCCATGCCGTTGGCCGTGTGATCGACCATGGTGCGCGTTTGGCTGATGATAACGAAAAGCTGACGACCCACATGCGCTCGATTCAGGATTTGATGCAGGAAAGTGACTACTGGGCGCGCCAACGCGGCGAGTCGATCATCAGTGATGCGGATGTGCAAACGGCGATCGACGCCCAGATCCGACGCGCCGATCGCCTGCGTGAGCGCATACACCAGGAAATTGAGCGCGGCACGCTGATGATCGAAACAAGCGGCGGCAAGGTCGGCGAGATCAATGGCTTGGTGGTTCTGATGCTCGGTGGTTTCAGCTTTGGCCGGCCTTCGCGTATCAGTGCGCGTGTACGCCTCGGTAAAGGCAACGTGGTCGATATAGAGCGTGAAGTCAAGACAGGTGGGCCAATTCATTCGAAAGGCGTGCTGATCCTTTCCCATTTCCTGGCGGCGCGCTATGCTCTGGATTACCCATTGTCGTTGTCGGCCAGCCTGGTTTTTGAACAGTCATACGGTGGTGTTGAGGGGGATAGTGCTTCATCGGCTGAGCTCTATGCGCTGCTCTCGGCATTGGCCCAGGTGCCGCTGAGGCAATCGCTCGCTGTCACAGGTTCGGTCAACCAGCACGGTGAAATTCAGCCAATAGGTGGCGTCAACGAGAAAATTGAGGGATTTTTCGATATCTGCAACAGCCGAGGGCTCACTGGCGAGGAGGGCGTGTTGATACCCGCAGCCAATGTCAAGCACCTGATGCTCCGGGGCGATGTCGTGGCCGCGGTTCAGGATGGCAAGTTTGCGGTGTACCCGGTTACGTCCGTGGATGAGGGCATTGAGCTGCTGACGGGCGTCAGCGCGGGTGAACGAGACGCCAATGGTGAATTCCCTGCGGGCGGTATCAACCGCATGGTCGAGGATCGATTGATTCATTTTTCCAGGCAGCTGAGACAGTTTGCACGGTCAGAAAAGAATGGAAACAGTCAAAAAGAAGCGAACGAATGAGTGTGCCGATTGACCCCAAACGCATCAGGCGGATCGCTGTCACCATCGATGCGTTTGGGCTGAGTACGCAGGCGCTGGAACAGGCGGTGCGGCTGGCCAAGCTAATGAATGCGCAGCTAGAAGGCATCTTCATCGAAGATATTGACCTGCTTCAGGTTGCTGAGCTGCCGTTTCTGCGTGAAGTCAGGACCGTTTCGCGATCGGAGGACGCGATCAACCTGGTGCGCATTGAGCAGGAATTCCGGGCATTGGCACGCCGGGCAGAACGGATGCTCAGCCAACAGGCCGAGCAAAATGATGTTTCCTGGTCTTTTCGAATCTGGCGTGGTTCGATCGACGCGGATGTGCTCGCGGCGGATGTCGAGGCGGACGTATTTGCGCTGACGCGCCTTGGTGCGGCGTTGTCGAGGAGCCGGGCGATCGCAACGCCGTCCACGACAGTCAGCGTGTTGTTCAGTGGCAGCGAGGCATCACGACGCGCGTTGGAGACCGCAGTCAGTCTCGCGGCTGACCCCCCAAAGCAGCTCAGCGTAGTAATACCCGCTGACGACGACGAATCAATGCGGCGTCTGCAGTTGGCCGCCAGTCATCAGCTGGGCGAAGCGCGACACGCTGACTTCATTCGGCTGCATGACGGCTCGCTCGCGGACTTGCTGGAAATTCTGAGAGATAGCCACAGCGCTGTGCTGGTCGTCGAGCGTGAAAGCGCATTCCTGCAAACACCTGTTTTGAGACAGCATCTCAACAGCCTTGACTGCCTGTTGATGATCGTGCGTTGACGCCAGCCCTTGCGGGGCGGCTTCATCTGACACACGGTCCGGGCGTATACTGTTCCAATGTTCGAACTTTTGCAGAATACATGGACTGTCTACCTGGATACGGCCTTTTGGTTGCTGTTGGGTCTTTTTGCGGCAGGCTTGATCAAATCTTATTTGGCCGAGGATACGCTGACACGTTGGGTGGGCGGCAGCGGTTTCTCTGCAGTATCACGTGCCGCGTTGTTCGGCGCGCCGTTGCCGTTATGTTCTTGCGGTGTGCTTCCAGCAGCGATAGGTTTGCATCGTGCCGGCGCGTCCAAGGAGGCAACGGTTTCCTTTCTGATCTCGACACCGGAGACCAGCGTAGACTCGATCGCTGTCACCTATGCTCTGATGGGCCCGATCATGGCGGTTTATCGACCTGTCGCTGCTCTGCTCAGTGCGATTGTGACGGGTTTGATGACTGCATTGGTCGGCAACGATGATGATGCAAAGGCTGCGGACAAGGATACCGCGGCCTCCTGCTGTGCCAGCGAATCAGTATCCGCCGGCGAATCTTGCTGCGGCGATGGCAATGCCGAGTCTGAGCCAGGCTGCTGTGGGCAACAGGTCGTCGGAAACCGGCAAAGCCGGTTCTTCAGCGCGATCCGCTACGCTGCAGTGGATCTGCTCGATGATATCGCCGCGTGGATGGTCGTTGGCATCGTCGTCGCCGGTATCATATTGACCTACATTCCCGCTGACTGGCTGGCACACTGGGGTCAGGGGGTGTTTGCGATGCTGATCATGCTGGTGGTTGGGATACCGATGTATATATGCGCGGTGGCGTCGACACCGGTCGCTGCCGGACTGATTGTCGCCGGTGTCTCACCCGGTGCGGTGCTGGTTTTCTTACTGGTGGGTCCAGCGACGAACATCGCCGGGCTTGCCTTGGTCAGCAAGGAGCTTGGCATCAAAGTGACGGTGGTTTATCTGGGCGGGTTAGCCGTTATGAGTCTAGGCATGGGCCTGCTGCTCGAAGCTCTACTGCGGACGACCGGGCTGGTGATCGATGTGAGGCTTGGCGAGACGCACATGATGCTGCCGGATTACCTCGGTTGGGGTTCCGCGATTTTGTTGTTGATTCTCGCGATCAAACCGCTTCGACGCCGATTGTTGCCCTGGCTTGAACGGCCGGGATATGACACCAAGGCGGGCTAGTCCGCATTTCTCACCGGGCGGCGTAGACTGATTAGTGCAGCCACGGGCCTGCTGGGATTGTATAATACCGGGCTGACAAGAACCGACAAACGCTGACGCTCTATGCCCTTGATACGCCCCTTTGCCGGATTGCGGCCCGTTCCAGAACACGCTGCCGATGTGATCGCACCGCCGTATGATGTGTTGAATTCTGCCGAAGCCCGCGAGCGCGCGCGCGGTCGACCATGGAGTTTTCTGCACATTTCCAAGGCCGAAATCGATCTGCCCGAGGAAACCGACCCTTATGATTCTGCCGTCTACGCCAAATCTGCCGAGAATCTGGCGAAAATGATGGATCAGGGTATTTTGATGCGGGATCACAAAGACTGTTATTACGTCTACCGGCTGACCATGGGAGACCACAGGCAGACAGGGTTGGTCGCTGTCGCGTCGGTCGCCGATTACGACGTCAACCGCGTGCGAAAGCACGAATACACCCGCCCGGCGAAAGAGGACGATCGAGTGCGTCAGATCGAGGCGTTGAACGCGCAGACCGGTCCGGTGTTGCTGGCCTACAAATCACAGCAGGAGCTGGACGCGATTATCGAGGGTGTGACGCAACAGGCACCCGTGGTCGACGTGACTGGAGATGATCGTGTCCAACATAGTTTCTGGGTGATTGAGGATGATGCCATCATCCAGAAACTGACCGAGGGGTTTGATGCGATGGACGCGATTTACATTGCCGACGGGCATCATCGTTCGGCTGCTGCGTCGCGCGTCGCGAAAACCAAGGGCGGTGACGGCGAACAGAACAGCGACTACTTTTTGTCGGTTATTTACCCTCACAACCAGATGATGATTCTGGATTACAATCGCGTTATCGCCGACCTCAATGGGCTATCGCCAGAGGAATTCAAAGATCAGATCGAGGCGTCTTTCACTGTGGCTGCCGAAGACGCTGCGGTCCGGCCGGCCCGTCCAGGTGAGTTCGGTATGTATCTTCGGGGCCAGTGGTACCGCCTCAAGATCAGTCCTGCGTTGATCCCAGATGATCCTGTACGCAGCCTTGATGTCAGTTTGCTGGCAGACCACTTGATCGAACCGACTCTCGGAATTGCGGATCCGCGTACCGACACAAGGATCGATTTTGTCGGCGGCATCCGAGGTCTGACAGAATTAGAGAGGCGGGTCGACAGTGGCGAAATGGCAGTTGCTTTTTCTCTGTTTCCGACCCGAATGGAGGCGTTGATGGCCGTGGCTGATGCAAACGAAGTGATGCCGCCAAAGTCCACCTGGTTTGAGCCAAAGCTTGCCGATGGCCTGGTTTCGCATATGCTTGACTAAACCCCTGCTGCAGAGGCGGTCCGGCGAGCAGCGTTGCCTACCGGATGGCTCAGGGCACCGAAAAAACATTCCGTAGATCCGATACAGCAGACCATCATTGAGCATCGAACCGTGATGCATGGTTTTGGTCAGCTGATTGCATCGCTGCGCCTTGGGAAGCTCTGAATTGGTCAGAGTTTCCCTAGCCCGCATTTCTCA
>JARFQK010000421.1 GCA_029287815.1 Gammaproteobacteria bacterium | reverse complement strand
CGCGCCAGGCGTCACCGTAGCCCACCCCCGGCCCCATCGCCTGGTTGCGCAGCAGAGTGGGATAGGTTTCGAACAAGGCTTGCTGAACCAGAAGGATGGTCCCTCATCGCTATGCCAGCTCACCGAGCGCTCGCCAGAGATCCAGCTACTCAATGTTTCTACACCGACCTTCCGCAATCCATCTCAGCATCGCATCGCGCACGTCACGCGAGATTTCGCCCGGCTGGCCCGAATCGCCGACCACCCAGATTCGTGCCGGTTTTGGCTGCCCATCTGCCGGCATCGTGCGAAACCAGTCTATCGCCGGATCTGGGTCTTTGTAACCGCTGATATCGCCCACCGAGTAATAATAACGGGTATCCGGCTGCAAATTGGATGCGGTTATCGTATGAACCTTGCCGACGGTATCCTCGAGCAAGGTGTAGTTCAAATGGTCAGGATGGAAGCCGTATTTTAGAACCCCCATGCGATTTTCTCGCGTTTGCCATCGCACGGTCACGCTATCTTGAGTCAGCATTTGTAGGTACGGGTCTCGTTCGCCAATCAGCTGGCTACCGAAATAAACCACACCGAAGCGGCCGGCGGCATAAACAATGACGACAAACAAGATCGCCTTTAAGAACCGTTTTATCCACGTCATCATAGCTTTGTAGCACACAACACTGCGTTATTGGCCATTATGATACACTACCCAGCCACTAGGAATGCCCCACACCTGCTCAATACAGTTTGACTCACGTCGATGAAATCGCTCACTAGATTCTTCCCCAGACTGCAGCTGTACACGATCAAGGCCATTGTTCTGTTCTTGCTCGTGCAAACCGTAGCGAGGATTGTATTCTGGTTACGGTTCAACAACCCGCTGGATCCGGTATCGGACAGTGATCTATGGCGTGCATTCTATTTAGGACTCAAATATGATTTACAAGTTTCGCTAGGGTTGGCAATACCGATTCTGGTCATTGGCTGGATCGGACCATTGCACCCGGTATACAGCGACCGTGGTCGGCGATTCTGGTATGCCTATTGCGGTATTGTCGTGCTGGGCCTGCTGGCTATTCTGGCAACGGATTTCGGCCACTATGCCTACCTCGAACAGAGACTGAACGCAACCGCCCTGCGCTTTGTGGAGAATCTTCAGATATCAGCCACAATGGTCTGGGAGACCTATCCGGTCATAACCGCCAGCCTGATCATGTTGATGCTGGTCTATATCAGCCTCCGCTTGTTCAAGTTTGCCACGGGTTACATCGAACCCATCCCAGGTCAGTACGCTCGCTGGTACCAAAGAACAGCGGTTGTGATGGTTACGCTTTTCGTCGTGTTGTTTGGTCTTTATGGAAAGGTGTCATGGTACCCGCTGCGCTGGAGTGATGCGTTCTTCAGCACCCACGCTTTCACCGGCCAACTGGCGACGAACCCGATCCTGTATTTCTTCAACACCCTAAAAAACAAGGAGGAGACCTTCAATTTATCCGCGGCGCACGCCGCCTACCCGCTGATGGTGGATTACCTCGGCATCGATCAGCCTGACCTGGAAAAACTGAACTATGTCAGAAACCACGGGTTCGAGACCGACCCGGCAAACTCAGCGCCAAATGTGGTAGTAGTGATTCTCGAGTCTTTCGCATCCTACAAGTCCGGGCTCGGTGGCAACCCGCTAGATCCGACCCCGCACCTCGACCAGCTGGCTGAACAAGGCTATTTCTTTCCAAATTTCTATGTGACGCAAACGGGGACCGCGCGCTCGATTTGGACGTTTATCACTGGAATACCGGATATCGAACTCAACAAGACTTCGAGCCGTAATCCATTGATCGTCGAACAGCATACGATTATGAATGCATTCAACGATTACAGCACCCTCTACTTCCTTGGCGGCAGCGCCAGCTGGGCCAACATTCGCGGCCTGCTCTCAGCAAATATACCAGACCTGGAAATCTTTGAAGAAGGCAGCTACAGCTCGCCGCGGGTCGATGTATGGGGTATCTCCGACCTGAGTTTGTTCCGAGAAGCGCACCAGATCCTGCGAAATGTCGACGGCCCGTTTTTCGCGATCATTCAGACCTCGGGCAACCACCGGCCGTATACGATCCCGGAAGACAATGCAGGTTTCGAAACCCTCAAACCCGATGATCTCGAGCTTGAAGTAACCGACTACGGTTTCAACTCGCTCGAGGAGTTCAACTCGTTTCGTTTTATGGACCATAGCATCGGGCATTTCATGAAGCTGGCCGCCGAGGAGCCCTATTACGACAATACCCTGTTTGTTTTCTTCGGTGATCACGGCATCCATGCGCCTACTGGAAGGCACACGCGAAAATCCGAAGAGCAGCTGCGCCTGTCAGGCCTGCGGGTACCCCTGGTCATGTACGGAAAAGGTATAATCGATCAGCCGCGAGTATTCGACAAAGTTGCCAGTCAGGTGGATGTCTTGCCGACCATTGCCGCGCTGACGCAAACCAACTACGTCAACAGTACGCTGGGGCGGAATCTGCTGGATGAGCGTCTCGATCAGAATCGCTATGCGTTCACTATCGAGCACGGCGGCGGGCGCGTCATTGGGCTGCTTTCTGACCAGCACTATTTCATGATGAATTTTGATGGCACCAACGCCAGCTTGCATGTTCTGGACTCGGATACGCCGCGTGTGAATGTTGCGACGCAATACCCCGAGATGACGCAAATCCTGGCAGAATACACAGCAGCGATGCGCGATACGATTCAGTACATGAGAGAAAACAACAAGCCCGATGCTATCCAGCGCACGGCACAAAGAAAACCGAACGAACAATCTATAAACAAGGCAGCCGATTATGATTGAGAAGAAGATTCTGGTGACCGGAGGTGGCGGTTTTTTGGGTTCACATCTGTGCGAACGCCTGCTCAACGAAGGCCATGAGGTAATTTGCCTCGACAACTTTTTCACCGGGACCAAACAGAACATTCTGCAGTTGACGCCGAATCCGCGCTTCGAGTTGCTCAGACATGATGTCACGGTACCGCTCTACATCGAGATCGACGAGATCTACAATCTTGCTTGCCCGGCCTCACCGATCCATTATCAGCATGACCCGGTTCAGACCACAAAAACCTGCGTGCACGGCGCGATCAACATGCTCGGCCTGGCCAAACGTACCGGTGCAAAGATACTGCAGGCATCGACCAGCGAAGTCTATGGTGATCCAGAAGTGCATCCACAAGTCGAGAGCTACTGGGGCCGTGTCAATCCGATCGGTATTCGCTCCTGTTACGACGAGGGAAAACGTTGTGCTGAGACTTTGTTCCTGGACTATCACCGCCAGCACAACTTACGCATCAAAATCGCGCGTATCTTCAACACTTATGGACCGAAGATGCACGCCAATGACGGCCGCGTCGTCTCCAATTTTATCGTACAGGCCTTGAGGGGAGAACCAATAACGATCTACGGTGATGGCCAGCAAACGCGCTCCTTCTGTTATGTAGAAGAAATGGTCGATGCCTTCGTACGCCTGATGAACAGCGACGACGACTTCATTGGCCCGGTCAACCTCGGCAACCCCGGCGAATTCACAATACGGGAGCTCGCCGAGAAAACGCTGCAGATGACCGGCTCGTCCTCGGAATTGATCAATCAGCCACTGCCGGAAGATGACCCGACGCAGCGCCAGCCCGATATCAGCCTGGCCAAGCAGGAACTGGGCTGGGAACCCGTGATCAAGCTGGATGAGGGCTTGGCCAAAACCATCGATTATTTCCAGAGTGTCATCGGCTAGCACATCCAGCTCGGGAAAGGCCATGCCCAAAATCAGTGCCTGTATTATCTCTTTCAATGAAGAGGACAAAATCGAGGACTGCTTGAAGAGCCTGCTGCCAGTGGTCGACGAAATAGTAGTTGTCGACTCGAACAGCACGGACAGAACCGTCGAGATCACAAGAAAATACACCGACAAGATCGTAAAGCAGCCATTCCTCGGCCACATCGAACAAAAGAATCTAGCCGTTGAAAAAGCCAGCCATGACTGGATCATCAGCCTGGACTGTGACGAGCGCTTGTCCAAAGAACTGCAGCGATCGATACTGGCCATCAAAGACAGGCTCGATGACGCCGATGCCTATTGCATGTCGCGCAAAACATTCTACGTTTATCGTTGGCTCAACCACTGCTGGTACCCCGATATCAAAACGCGGCTGTTCAATAAAGGCACAGCCTACTGGGGTGGCACCAATCCACATGACCACATCATCACGCGAGGCGATAATATTCAGCGCCTAAAAGGTGACATCTATCACTATTCGTTCGATAACATTTCCGATCACCTGCAAACCATAGACAAATTTACCGAAATTGGTGCTGAAGAGTTAATCCGAAAGAACAAAAGCTTCAACCTTTTGAGTCCGCTTACCCATGCAACCTGGATCTTCATCAAGCTATATTTTCTCAAACGCGGTTTTATGGACGGCTTCGCTGGCCTGACGGTCTCAGTGTTGTCTTATATGCACGTCTACGTCAAATACAGCAAGGCCTTGATCAAACGCAAGCAGCTCGGCAACGGGCATCCGCAGCGATGAAAATTTTGGAGTTATGCCTTTCTCCAGGATTGGGCGGACTCGAACTTTATATGTTTCGATGTGCCAATGCGCTGGCACAAAATCAACATGTCGTCGCGGTTGTCACAGACACCGGTAAACTGCGCGAATATTTCCGCGAGCATGCGGACACCGCTGTTCATACCCTGGCAAAATCATCGAAACACCTTCCGCTGATCAATGCTCGCAGACTTGCCCGCATTATCGACAGCGAACACATCGATGTCGTGCATATGCACTGGGGCAACGATCTGGCGCTCGCGGCCTTGGCCAAGAAGCTTTCCGTCAGCAAGCCGGCTCTGGTATACACTCGGCAAATGACAATCACGCGCTATAAGAACGACTGGTACCACCGTTTCATGTACGCCGAAATGGACCTGATGCTGACAATCACTCGGCAACTCGAACGCGAGGCCAAACGTTTTGTTCCGGTGGATGATGCCCAAGTCACGACGCTCTACTATGGCGTAACGCCGCCAAGCACATGGCTGACAGCCGATGCAATCCGCCACCAACGCGATCAACTGGGGTTTGATGCGGATGATTTTGTCATAGGCCTGTTCGGGAGACTGGAGCATGGCAAAGGCCAGCATCTGCTGATCGAGGCGCTGGCAATGGACAGCGACGATGCACCGCAGCTCAAAGCGCTGATTGTCGGCCACGAAATGAAACCAGGTTATCGTGACGAACTACAGCGGCTGGCGAAAAATCTTGGTGTATCGGCCAACATGGCATTCATGGACTTCGTCGCCGCACCACAAATGCTGATGCAAGTTTGTGACTGTGTAACGTTGGCATCCGAGGAAGAGACATTTGGATTGGTGCTGCCGGAGGCGATGCGTTGCGGTATCGCCGTTATCGGCAGCAACAGGGGCGGCGTTCCAGAGATCATCACACACGAAAAAACTGGACTGCTGTTCGAGTCAGGCGAGGCCTCGAGCCTTCACCAGCAAATATGCCGCCTGTACACTGACCCAGACTTCAAAGAACAACTCGCGGAGACCGGGAAGCTTGAGGCAGACGAGCGCTTCGATGCGGACGACCATTTCCAGGCCCTGGAAAAACATATCCTGCAAACAACGCGCGGCCAGGCAACGACCGAAGTTAAGACATGAAGTTCTGGTTCTCAAAAGGCGTCTGGGCGTCACGAAGAGCAAGGCGGGTCATCCAGACGCTATCGCGCGAGGAGATCAAAAAAGTCGCTGTCATCCGGCATGCGGCATTGGGAGATATGGTGCTGACGCGGGCGTTTCTAATTGAGGCGAGGAAAGCATTTCCCAACGCCGAGATCACTTTGAGCATCGTCAGCAACTACGCACGTGGTTGTCCTATGGATCTCGTTGATCGAATCCATGTCGTCGAAAGCAGCAGTAAGCAGCAAACATTGCGACAGACAATAAAGCGTTTCAAAGAACTGGGTCCGCAGGATTTAATTTTCGATCTGGCAACTTCGAACAAATCCATCAAAATCTGCTTATTAAACAAAGCCAGGCTCAAGATTGGATTTCCATACCGTGCGCTGCAGGCCAGATTCATTTACGATGTGGCCACTTGCCGCAGCGATTTGAATTTCGAAGTATGCGACATGCTGAACCAGCTTCATATCTTTGGCGTAAAAACCCCGTACCCGCATGTATATGCCATGCCCGGCAGGGCCTTGACCAGGGCGCGGCCTTATATCGTTTATTTCTCAGGCGCATCGACGAAACTCAAGTGCTGGCCAACCCAACACTTCACTGAACTGATGCGGCGCATCTCGTCCGAATATCCTGATTGTGATCATCTGATGCTCGAAGGCATTCAAGACTGGGAACGCGAATACGCTCGCGACATTCTCGAACCGCTCAAGGGTCTAAAAAACACCGGATCTATTGCGGCCAACGACATCGAGCAGACAACTGCGCTGGTCAAAGGTGCCGAGCTTGTTGTCTCCAATGATACCGGCATCAGACATTTAGCCATTGTATCGGACACACCTACCGTAGGAATCTTCTTTGGTGATCCGTATCGCTATTGGCCGAGATACCGCATTCATGAGGTGGCTTTGCCCAAGGTGGATGGGCCACCTGAGGTCGATGATGTCGCAGCGATGTGCGTGAAGACACTGAGCATCGAAAGAAAGGACTGATCGCTACAAATCCCGTCCTCGTCCAATCAGCCGTCAAAAACGAGCGTCATTGCGAGCCGCGACCGCGGCGTGGCAATCTCCTGAATCTAGCGCTTTCGTTGAACCACTGAATCCAAAGCGCCGCAAGATTCGAAAGATTGCTTCGCTTCGCTCGCAATGACGCGCTAACAAGAGTGACCGTAGGGTGCGCCGTGCGCACCAGCAATTATCCATCTTGTCCCAAGTTTTGGTGCGCACGGCGCACTCTACGACCTTACGCAAACCAAGACTAGACATAATGTTTTGACCTGTCCAACCTCAAGCGCGTGGGTTATGCTGAGGTTGGAAATCCTATACACAGAGCCATTATTGAGGAGGACAGGTCATGAAAGAGTTTAACGTAGAAACGGTACAGGCGGAAACGGCATCG
>JARFQK010000359.1 GCA_029287815.1 Gammaproteobacteria bacterium | reverse complement strand
GCACCCAGTGGCGAGGCCAGGCCGTGCACGGATCCGAGGCCGGTCTGCGCCAGGTTGATGCCGGAAATCAGCGAGGCGTAGGCCATGCGCTCGCGCGCCTCGGCGTCCGCGCCAGCGCTCTGGTAGAGCGGAACCAGCCCGTCGCGGGCTGCACGCAGGCCGCTGATGCCGAGCGCATCGTTGAACACGTTGGCCTTTGTCGATACATAGGATTCGATGAGCTGGGTCAGTGCGTCCATACCGTTGGCAGCGATGACCTCCGGGGGGCAGGTTGACAACAGGTCGGGATCGACGATCGCGACCTCGGCGACAAGCTTGTCATCGCGAAATGATTTTTTGAAACCCTCCAGCCCCTGCTGGCTCAGCACCGCGTTCTTGGTGGCCTCGCTGCCGGTGCCGGCTGTCGTGGGCGCCGCGATCAGCGGCACAGCGGGGCCCTGGTAGGGCAGTTCCGGGCCGACCCCTTCGAGAAAATCCAGCACGGACTGCTCGACCCGCAGCAGGCCGGCGATCGCCTTGGCCGCGTCCATCGCGCTGCCGCCGCCGATACCCAGCACGACATCGATGTTCGCGCCGGCGAATTCGCTGACCGCGCTATCGATCATCGTCGGCGAGGGTTCGCCGTCGATGCTGACGTGTTCGTGGCTGATGCCCCGTTTGGCCAGTTCCTGCAACAGCTGATCCCAGCGTTCGGATTGCGTGAACGACCGGGCGCCGGTGACCAGCAGGACCCGCTTGCCGAACTGGCCGGCCAACTCGACCGTGCGCCCGAAACCGCCGCTGCCGAACACGATACGCGGCAGGCGGGCAATCGAAAACGGCTTGAAATGCGTGATCAAGCTGGGAACAGCCCGTCGTAGGCGACGCCCTGGCGAGGCTGAGCCATCCATTCGGCGACGGTCTCGCGCCACCGCTGGTAGTGTGCAGTCTCCTTATGCGCAGCTGCCTCTGCAGCGCTTTCGTAGGCCTCATAGAGGACAAACTGTGTCGGATTGTCGGCCGACTGCAGCACATCGAAGCGCCGGTTGCCTGTTTCCATGACCGAAGCTTCGTGGTTTCGTCGTGTTGCTTCGATGAAATCCTCGATGTGTTCGGGTTTGACAGTTACGTGTACGATAGTGACTTGCATCGTGGTTTTTCCTTGGCTAGCTTGCGCAATCACACAACAACGAATGCGCGGATTTAGTGGTGTTTGTCGCAAGACCCCGACAGCAAAGCGACCGGCAGATCCAGCAAACAGATTTTCTTCTTTTTGTCGGCAGAGTGGCTGCTAACAATCTGATTTCATTATTACACAAAAAATTGCTGTTTTTAAAATGTTGCGAAATCGCTGCTCTGTGTAACATCCTCGTAATATCACAAGATTAAAATCAGCAACATAGATGCGAAATGCTTGTCAATTAGATAAGAACTGAAAGCCGATAACACGCAAAATTTGACCTCTGTCTGACGCCAATGGCACCCGTTAATCCAAACCAGCATATCTCGCATAAGTTCGATGAGGAAATGGAAAACCTCAGGAATCAGGTGCTCAAAATGGGTGGCCTCGTCGAGCAGCAGATTCGGCGCGCCATCGATGCGCTCAGGAAGCTCGATATGGTCGAAGCTGAGGCCGTCAGCGGTAATGATCATTACGTCAACGGTCTTGAAGTCACCATCGATGAGGAGTGTGCCCGTATCCTGGTACGCAGACAGCCCGCGGCTTCCGATCTGCGTATGGTCGTTGCGGTGATCAAAACGATCACTGATCTTGAGCGCATTGGCGACGAGGCGCAACGGATCGCGAAAATGGCGATCAACATCTCGGGCAACGATGGCGTGTTCCACAACCGTTATCTCGGCTTAATGCATTTGTCCGAGCATGTGATTAAAATGGTGCACGATGCGCTGGACGCTTTCGCGAGGCTGGATCCCGACGCCGCGTTCGCAGTGATCCGCGATGATGAGAAAGCGGACATCGAATATCAGTCTGTGATGCGGCAGATGTTGACATACATGATGGAAGACCCGAGGACCATAACGGAGAGTCTTGACATCATGCAGGCGGCGCGGGCACTTGAACGTATCGGTGATCATGCAATGAATATCGGCGAGTATGTGATCTACCTTGTATTGGGTAAGGATATTCGTCATATCTCAATCGAAGATGCAGAGAGGGATGTTCTGACATGAGTCATGCGGTAGTGCTCGTTATCGAAGATGACGAGGGTATTCAGGACATGCTCGCCTACTCACTTGAGCCCGATGGCTTCAAACTCAAGAAAGCCTATACAGCAAAGGAGGGTTGGGAAGTCATCGAGGCGAAGCAGCTGGATCTGGTCTTGTTGGACTGGATGTTGCCTGATCGTTCGGGTATCGACTTGCTGCACCGTATTAGGAAATATTATTCCAAGCTCCCCGTGATCATGATTACCGCGCGTGCGGAAGAGGAGGACCGCGTCCTCGGCCTCGATGTGGGTGCGGATGATTACATCACCAAACCATTCTCCGTGCGTGAATTGAAGTCTCGCATCC
>JARFQK010000342.1 GCA_029287815.1 Gammaproteobacteria bacterium | reverse complement strand
GATTCCAGCCGTTGCAGGTTGGGCAAGGTTCGCAGGTATTCCTCCTGCTCGATCAGAATTTCTTTTTCAACATCCTGTGGTGTTGCACCGGGCCATGTTGTTTGCACCGACACGGTGCGCACCTCGAGGTCCGGAATCATCTGCACGGGGACCCGGGACGCGGCGAGGATGCCAAGTACACAGACGATGAGCGCGGCGACCGTGACAAGAATACCGTTGCGAATGAAGGCCTCGAACACCTTCAGGGGACCCCGTTCAGAATCGATACTTCCTGGCCTTCCTGCAGCGTCTCATTGCCGCGCACCACCACGCGTTCGCCGGCACTGATGCCATCTACTACTTCGACGAAGCCGTCAAACTCGAGTCCGGTTTGCACGATGCGTTCGTGAACCTTTGGAATGTCCCCGCTGTCATCAACCACCCACACGGTTACGCGCCCGTCGGGGAAGCGGAGGGTGGCATCTCTTGGTACCGCGATACCGCGATCGCCGGCGTCGATATTCAGCTTGCCCCGAGCGGACATGCCGGGCGTAATCCCCACAGATTCGTCAGCTTCGGTGCTAACGCGAACGAGAAACGTCCGGGCGCCCGGGTTTTTTACAGGTACGATCGTATCGACCCGGCCCTTCAGTGAGCGGCCGGGCAAAGCATCGAGCGTGATTTCGACGGGGGTCTGCGGCGTAAGGACGGCATAGCTGTCCTGCCCGACACGAAAGTCGAAACGCAGGTTATCGATCGCCACGAGTTCCAGCAAGCCATTGCCCGGGTTGACCCATTCACCCACCTCCGTCATGCGTTGGCTGACGACGCCTGCAAACGGTGCCCGCAACGTGTGCCGATCCACGATGGCCTGTTGCTCCCTTGCAGCAGCCCGCGACGCTGCCAATGCCGCTTCGTCGCTGGTGACTTCGGACCGCAACGATTCAATGGCCGTGCGGGCAATGCCCCGCTGTGTGCCGACCTCTTCCGCCTCGGCGAAACGTCGCTTCGCGTCTTCCAGCGCAACTTCATATTGCCGCGCCTCGGCAAGGGCGCGCTCGAGAGCCAGCTGGGCAAGCTCAGCATCGAGAATCAACAGCGGATCGCCGGTGCTAACCCGATGTCCTTCGTCGACCATCAATTCCGCAACGACGCCGGCCACCGCGGTACTCAGCAACGCACTGCGGGGGGATGTCACCGTGCCGTTCACGTGAACCTGTCTGACGATCGAACTGTCAGACACCGTTTCTACGCGAACGGGTGCCTGGGCGGTCGCCTCGAGCGACAGCAGCGAAACTACCAATACGACTAAGGCACGTGACATGGCCGACATGACTTTTCTCTTAGTTGGTATGAAAGGTGCTTGGCGTGCGGTTGAACAGTAGCAAACGTACGCCCATAGCGGAATCCAATAACGTTTCGTCTTGTAACAACAAGTGAGGCTATGCGGCTCAAAACAAAACTTGCTAAGCTGTGCGCCAGTCTGGTCGAGCTCTGCTCGGCGGCCACATCCGATTCTGCGGTCTATCAACGAGGAAGGCACATGAAACTGGGAGTAGATCGCGTCCCGGAGGCGCGCAAGCAGCGCATCCAATCCCTGACCTACTGGGGATTACAGCCGACGCTTACCGTCCTGGCACTTATGCTGCCGCTCTTGGGCGCCGAGGCGCTGGCCTACCAGGTGTTCTGGTTCAGCTTCATTGGCCTGCTGACGCTGCTCGAGATTCTTATTCCTGCCCGACCTCACTGGCAGGAATCGCTCAATGACAAGTTGCTAGTGCTCGGTCTCGTGTGGATTGCGTCAACGGCAGGCGATCTTTTCGAGGCAGCGTTCGATGAGTCGCTGTTTGTCTGGCTGGCGTCACTACGGGACCAGTTTGCGCTGGATATCTGGCCCAGCGACTGGCCGATCCTGGCCCAGGTCATGCTGATTTTTGTCAGCTATGAGTTCGTGAATTACTGGTATCACCGCGGCGCTCACCAGTGGAGCTGGCTGTGGAAAACATCGGGCCACGGTACACACCACGCTTTCAAGCACCTGACCGCCATCAACACCATGGCCAACCATCCGCTGGAAGCGCTGTTCCTGATGCTGCCGCGGATGCTGGTGGGCTTCCTGCTTGGAGGCGAAGAGGTAGGCATGGCCGTAGGATCGCTATTCGCAGTGACGGTGTTCATGGCTCACTGCAATCTCGAATTAAATTCAAAGGTCATCGGCTGGCTCTTTACCACCAATCGATACCACATCCACCATCATTCGATGGTTCGCGAAGAGAGCAACACCAACTATGGCTGCGCCTGCATTTTGTGGGACCGGGTTTTCGGGACGTTCAGCGATGCGGATACGAAGGAAGCCGGTATCGGTAAGACGCAGCCGACCTACGCCGAACTTTTTCTCATGCCGTTTGAGGAGCCCAGGTCTTCCCAGGTGGCCCCGCTGACCCAGCCAGCCAGTGTTGCTTCTAACGACTATGACTAGACAGGGACTGAGCGAGCGGGCCGCGATCGCATTTCTGGCGGCTGCACTGCTGGCGGGTGCCTCGTTCACAAGCGGCGCTGAAGAAGTCCACGAAACACCCCATATTGATGTTGCTGAACAGTTCGTCGACGCCTTCTATTCCTTTGACCCTGAGCCCTTAGGCGAGGTGCTTGCCAATGCCGGCGATTCAAAGCAGGACATGCTGTTCTACCAGGGCTGGGCGCTTGGTGGAAACTACATCGTTATGGAGCGGATGCCCTGTACGTCGGTTACCGACAACACCGTGCGCTGCTCGATCACGGTGCAGGACGATCTGGTTCTGGCCCTCGGGATTGACTTCGATGTCACGGATACTTTCACCCTCACGTTCGCCGATGATGGCGCTATTGGCGCTGTCGAAACATCATCCAACGACCCGCAGCTCTATCACGATGCTCGAGATTGGGTATGGGAAAATCGCCGCGAAAGGGTAGAGCAACCGTGTAATGGAAACTCAGACACGGCGCGAGACCCAGGCCAGTGCGTGAGCAACATGCTCGAAGGCTACCGCGAATATGCCCGCGTGAACGCGCTGAAACCCCGCGCGGCGAAATAAAAATACCGGGTCATCTTTCTAACAGGAGTCACCGCTTGGCAGGATCCAGCCTTTTCGCACTGCTTGATGACATTGCGACACTACTTGACGACGTTTCTGTCCTGAGCAAAGTTGCGGCCAAGAAAACTGCCGGCGTGCTCGGCGACGATCTTGCGTTGAACGCCGAACAGGTTTCGGGAATCCGGGCGGAGCGTGAACTTC
>JARFQK010000327.1 GCA_029287815.1 Gammaproteobacteria bacterium | reverse complement strand
TCCCTTTTTACAGACTGATTTCGAATGTTCGCTGTATCGAAGAGGCGTCCACACCTGAATAGGCGATCAAACCGAGTTCAGTGGCGCGTTCGATGCTCAGACTGCCGGTCAGCATCGCGCGTAACGCAGTCGCATGCGTGAGTACGACCACTTTGCCGACGAGTGGGCCATCGGTATGGTAGTTGGCCAGCACACCCCCTGTTGTCATGTGAAAATGTGACCACAGGCCGGGCCCGACGAGAACGACGGAGAAGGGCGCCGCGCTATCAGCCGGTATCTGTTCTCGTGCCTTGTTCAAACGGGCCTGCAAACGCCGGAGGTCCGCCAGTATCTGTTGCTTGCGGACGTCATTGGGTATCGCCTCGCTCCTGGCAGGCGGCAGCAGGCCATCACTGCGCGCGCTCGCCACCGCGACAGCGACGTCGATAGAACCCGGGTAGCTGATGGTGATGCCGCCATTGATGCTGGGTTCGAGTGCGCACGTGTGAACTGGCAGCGAGGTGCTTAACATGCTAACGGCGGCAGCCATTACCAGGATGGTTGCCATCGAATTTGAATGTATGCTCTTATTCATGCTGTAATCCTGTCGCTTCTGGGTGCATACTCTCGTTTCGAGAGAGAAGGGTTGTCCCAGGCCTGTCCCACTCTCGCGTCATTGCGAGTCGCGATAGCGACGTGGCAATCTCTGACGGATCGCGAGTTCGAAAAGATTGCTTCGCTTTGTTCGCAATGACGAATAGGTCGGGTAGCTCTGGCAGAATTTCCCTCATTCATTCACCGCTCACATTGACCGGGCCTACTTCGTAATCGGTCAGGTCTTCTTCAGTGGCCTTGGCCGCGGTCCCCGGCAAGATCTCGAAGCGTGGATCAAACACGACCAGCGTTGAAGCCAACTTGCCGATGATGCTGGTGTCACCCTCGACTTTGGCGGTGCCATCTGCGATCTGAGCCTCCAGTGTTTTTACGCCCATCATCACCGGTTCCAGGTCGGTGCGGTTGATCGTGATGGTCAGGTCGGCATCCTTCGCCTGGAAGCCTTCAATATTGGTCAGCGTGGAGTTGGACAGTTCGACGATGAATTTCTCGCCGTTGTCCGGTGTGATCAGATTGATCGTGAACGCCATGTCCGCGGCCTTGTCAGGGTCCATCCTGATGCCGAGGAAATCCAGGAACAGCTCGGTGCTCATTGCCCGAACGACGTCGGGACCGCTCGAGTCGACGATTTCACCTTCCGGAATGCCAGAGCGCAGCTCGAAGGCGCCTGCGAGATAGCTGTTGCGCAGGCCTGGGTTTTCCTGCTGGTAACCGATCTGCTCGTACACGTCCGCCAGCAGGTCCTTGGCGGGCTGGTTTTGCGGCTCGGCCAGCACCAGCTTGTTCAGGATTTCCTGCGCCCGCAGGTACTCCCCATCGTCGTGAAGTTTCTTGCCCTTCGCCATTATCTTTTCCGCGCCACCCATCATCTCCACGTACAGAGGTGCGGAGTCGGCGGGCGACAGCGGAATCAACGTGGCCGGATTGGCGTCCCAGTAGCCCAGGAAGCGGTTGATCACGGCGCGGCTGTTGTGTTCGGGTGACCCGTGATAGCCGCGGTTGTACCACTGCTGCTCGATGCCTTTCGGTGTTTTATACACGTTATGCACCTGGTTGATGGTTACGCCCTCGTTGGCCAGGTGCAGCGACTGGTTGTTGATGTTGGCGTAAAGGTCACGCTGGCCGCGCAGCACTTCCCGGATGCGTTCGTTGCCCCAGCGCGGCCAGTGGTGCGAGGCAAACATGACCTCAGCCTCTTTGCCGAACAAGTGAAGGGCTTCGTTGATGTACTTCGACCACCGCAGCGCATCGCGCACCGGGGCGCCACGCAGCGTATAGATGTTGTGGAAGGTGCCGGTCACGTTCTCGGCCATCCACAGCAGTTTCTTGTCCGGGAAATAGGTGTTCATTTCTGCCGGCGCCTCAGTGTTCGGCGTGTTCTGGAAGATCATCTTGACGCCGTCCACGGTCAGCTCCTCGATGTCTTTCTCGACCACATGGGTGGGTGCAATCAGCGTGACGTTGCCGCTGGCGACGTTCTGCGCCAAACCCTGGCCGGCGTGGCCGAACGGGCTCGCCGGCAGCAGGATGCCGTACTGGTAGAACAGGCGCCGGTTCATCGCATTGCCGGCGTAGACGTTTTCGGAGATCGTGTGCAGCATGAAGTCGCGCGGCGCGATGACCTGTACCTTGCCGGCACGGACGTCGGCCTCGTCGATGACGCCGCGAACACCGCCCCAGTGGTCACCGTGGGAATGCGAGTAGACCACGGCCTTGACCGGGAACTTGCCCAGTTTTTCATTGACCAGTTCGAGCGCCGCGCGGGCAGTCTCCTCGGCCGTGAGCGGGTCGAAGATGATCCAGCCGGTATCACCCTTCACGAAAGAGATATTAGCGAGGTCGAAACCGCGCACCTGGTAGACGCCTTCCATTACCTCATATAGCCCGTAGTTCATGTTCAATGTCGACTGGCGCTGCAATGACGGGTGAACACTGGGGAAGTCCTTGCCCTCGAGAAAGAACTTGTAACGTTCCATGTCCCAGACCACAGCGCCGTTCTTGTTCTTGATCTGCCAGAAGTCCGGTGCCGCGATGAAGCCCTTTTTCTCTTCATCGAAGTCACGCGTGTCGGAAAACGGAAGTTTTTCGCGCGCGGCTTCGAGCACTTTCAGGGTATGTTCCGAAGGCATCTTTCCCTTGGGGTGAAAATGCTTGTCGGACGAAACGGTCGCTGCCACCGGCGCGGCAGCACCGCCCGCAGCCAGGGTTGGCAGCGGTATCAGCAGACCGGTTAAAAGTATGAGCCTGATCAGGTTGTTCATCGGAACGTCCTCGGTTTAATCCTACGTACGGGGCGTATCGGAGCCAGTTACATTATCAGCGTGTTCGCTGCAAAGCAATGTACGAAATATGAAGGGAACGTCCGAATGGCACTTACTCAAGATCTATCGGGTTCATGCTGTCATTGCGAGGCACGGAGCATGAATTTTTCCAGATTAAGAGAATTTTCTGGCCGCGGTTTCTATGCCGTCGAAGATTGGGTCGGCAATCTCCGGTGGAAACTCGGCCGGAAGCCCTGAAGCTACATCCGGTATTTCGTTATCCACTGCTCCAACGACCTCGTCGATAATGGTCTGCATTTCTATTTCCGGAAAATCCGCTCTTTTAGACTTTTCAAACCAGGCCGAGGCATGATCTCGTGCCAGGCATAGTGAATGTTCTTACCGTGCTAGGCCATTGCCATCTTCATGTCACGGTATTCGATCTGCTTCTTGTCGGCGATTGGATAAGCGGAGAGCACATCATAGAGAGGCGTTAATTGAAACCGGCCGCCTGCTTTGAGGAAAATACCGAAGTTTTTCGCATGACCGTCAATCGCACCGAGCAGCCAGAACAGGAAGACGGTTTCCATGAATTGTTTACGGTCCTCTTCAGGTTTCTGCGAGGACTTGAGCAGTTCCATAATCGTTGCGATGCCGGGGCCTCCATCGCTTTCGTATTTCAGCCCGGGTGCAACGCCATTGGCCTGGCACATGTCTTCGACAGGATGACGAATGATCCATGATTCATCATCGGCAAGCTCACGGTCAAACCGTTCCACTACGAGTACAGGGTAAGAGAAAAGTCGCGACCTCCTAAAGTAGGTCTGTCATCCTATTCTACGACGCCAACAAAGGGATCGCCCATAAGTCCAGATAGACGCTGACGCACGAGTCCGTTTGCATATATATCGATATACGATATAATCTAAAAATGTTACGGAGCATAGCAGATAAGGTGACTCAGGATGTCTATGACGGAGTCAACAGCCGATATGCCCGAAAGTTGCCTCGTGAGCTGCATGACAAGGCGATGCGCCTTCTCGACCAGATCAATGTGGCACCGACATTGGATTTTCTGCGAGTTCCTCCCAGCAATCGATTGGAAAAGCTGCGCGGTGATCTGGCAGGCTATTGGAGCCTGCGCATCAATGATCAGTGGCGTATCATCTTCCGTTGGGAAGGAAACGATGCATTGGATGTCGAGATCACGGATTACCACAGGTGAAATAAGATGCTACCGAAGAAACGCCCCCCAACTCATCCAGGCGAGATGCTGCTCAAGGAGTTTTTGGAGCCGCTCGATATGACGCAGAAGGCATTTGCCGAGCATCTGGGCTGGACTTATGCCCGGCTTAACGAAATCGTCAACGGCCGACGCAATATCAGCGCCGATTCTGCCCTCACACTGGGGGAGGCGCTCAAGACCGGGCCAGAATTCTGGCTCAATCTGCAACGGGACTGGGATCTGTGGCATGCGATGAATACCCACCGCAAGGTGGCACCGCTGAGGAAAGTCGGTTGAGATTTAGTTGTCGCAAGAATTAGCTTGAAAGGGTGTTCAAAGTGTTCAGTTTGGTAACACAGTTGCGCGAATCCAGTTGTAAGCGTTGCCCTCGGCCCGCTAGCTATTGCCGCTGTGGTGACACTGCTTATATCAGCTCGACCAGCGAACGCTCCGACCTTTCTGCTTGGATGGATGGGTGGGGTATTTTTAATCGGCACTATCGTATTTTTGATTCCCGGCCTTGATACAGCGAGCGGAGAACCAACGTCGCTGTCGGCTTGGGTGCGATTGGTAGCGGGTGTGATATTGCTATTACTGGCGGTGCGGCAATGGAGAAGAAGACCGTCCGCTGATGATCCGGTTGAGGCACCAAAGGTGTTATCTAAACTGAAGTCCATCAGTGCCGCCAAAACATTGGTCATGGGGTTATTGGTGTCCTCTCTTAATCCCAAAAACCTGCTGCTGACTGACGCCGGAGCAGCTACTATCGACGCGTCAATGGCGACACCGTTACAACAAGCCATAGCATTGATCGTATATGCTATCGTTGCCAGTTCTAGTGTAGGTGTTCCGACAATTTTATTTTGTTCACAGATCGGGCCGACGCAATGGTGGTTCGGCTTAAAGACTGGATGATTCGTCACGATGCCGTTATGGCAACTGCGCTGTTTATCATCTTTGCTGTACTCATTTTCGGCAATGGCCTGGTAATCTTGTCAACCTTTACTCACTGACGATTATCGCCTTGCCGGATAAAGTTTTGCCTGTGACGGGGATGGCACCCAGACGCTCTGAATCACTTACAGCTGTAATGGTATCTTCTCCCGCTGTGGAAAAAATACACCATGCGCTCCAATTTTTGCCGCCTGGTTCTTGAGTTCATCGATTGCATTATCGACTGCACTCTGTTCTATCCATCCAGACTGACTCGTTGCCTGTACCATGCCAACAATTTCATAGTTCTGTGGCGCTGTTAAATATATATTGACCTGTCCTGGATACAATGCTGGTCTTGTAGTCAACGGCACTACCGCAGGTCGAGATGCGCAGGCAGTGAACAATGCTGCACACAAACAAACAATAACCGTGTGATGCCTCTCTCCATACTTGCTCCGTTGGGTTTCGGCATTTCCTAATAGCGCACCAAAATAATTGCGATTTTCTGTTTCCTCTCATTTTCAATCTCTCAGGGCGATTGAAAATGGCGGCGCGTCCGTGCGCTGCGGAAACTCTGAATCAATCAGAGTTTCCTTAGTTTTATTCTTTCATCATGTCGGTGATTATTCTTCAGTTGCAGGCAAATAATGATGTGCGTTAGCGCAAATACCTGAACCAGGAAAGCGGGAATGAGAACGAAAGGGAAGGTTGTCATAAGATCGCTGTTCACACCTTTGGCAGGTGCCAGGATCGCATCAGATCGGGTGAGGATGCCTACACTCACGGCAACCACAAAATCCATTAGCCCAAAGGTATTCCACCGCCAGATCCATTTTCTGGATACGCCTTCTCTATTGCTGAACATGGTATAGGCCAGGAACACAGCGACGATCGCGGTGAGCGCATCGCCGAAGCCTGCAAGGTACGCGAATAGAGCCGGCAACTGATCTAAAAGATGCAGCATGACGAAGCCCAGACCGAGCATCCGCCAGCTGTGCAGTAAAATTAGAAAGCGCATGTCTAGCCCAAGAACATATTCCCTGAATGCGGGGAGGCGATTGTAGCCCACTGAGAATAGGATGAATGTCGCTGCAAAAGAAGCCAGAATCGCGAATGGGACGTCGCCAGGGCCGCTGACAAACACATCATTCATGCCGAGAGCCGTGATAATCGTCAGCCAGCCGAATATTAAAACACTGATTACTAGGTGAGGTTGATCTTGGATTCGGTTGATGCTGGTGGTTGTGATGTTCATATTTGCTTCCGAAGTCACTTGTAAAATGCAAGTGACTACAATATGACATGGTTACTTTCAAAATGCAAGTAATTCATTTGTTTGTTAGACTCACGGAATGAGCCAACGACCGAAAAAGTCAGCTGAGATCGAGTTCTTGAGACGCTCTTTGTGCCCAGTGACCAATTCTCTGGAGATTGTTGGCGACAAATGGACCATGGTAGTCATACGTGACCTGTTTATGGGTAAGAGGACCTATAGCGACTTTCAGCAGTCGCCAGAGGGTATTCCTACAAACATCCTCGCCGATAGGCTAAAACGTCTCCAGAGCGCCGGCATTGTAGAAAAAATACCGTATCAGGAAAAACCCACTCGCTACGAGTACAAACTGACACCGAAAGGTAAAGCGTTAAGTAAGGTATTAAGGGCATTGAAGGAATGGGGGCTCAATAATATCCCGGGCACCAGTGCAGAGTTCGCTGAAAAAAAAGGGGACGGCGACTCGTGAGATGGCGACCGTCTCTCCGGGAATGTTGCTAATACGCCACGTAACAACAACGTGAATGCAATATAATGAACCGCGGTGCGCGATGATGCCGGACCCCGTTGTGCAGTCAATCCTGGAGGCACGCAGTTACCGGCCACACAGAGTTTCAGTCAATACAACAGTCAGCGGTGATGCAAATAAACCGACAACTAAATGAAGCCACGCCAATCCTCTTGTCACTTTTTCTGATGACAGCGTGGGCATTTTCCGCCAGCGGTGAAACAGCGTTGAGAGATACCGCCGCGACCCGCGCAGAGAATGGCCCGGTGAACGACTTGCTCCGCACTGTGCCTTTCCTAGCGTTGAGAAACAAAACCGGTAGCGATAAGGCGGCGGAATATTTCGGTGGTGAACGCAGTGACCTGAGTGCGGGTATTTGTGAGCTTGATCGAACGACCCTCAGTTCATTGAAGCCTATCGCTGAAAGAGCACCGTTCCATATACCCGATGAAATCGTCAAGGTGGACGCGGTCAGAGAACTGTCTGCTCAGGATTTCTGGCAGCGTATGGAAGAAACGTCCACCGGGAAGGCGCCAGTTGTGTACATGCACGGCTTCTACATCAGTTTTGATAGAGGCTGCAGAAGGGCTTTGCTGTTGAAGGAATCGCTGGGGCTGGAAGGGCGCTTCCTGTTGTTCAGCTGGCCGTCCGATGGTCAGATTACGAACTATACCCACGATGAGGCCGATCTGTACTGGAGCGTGTATCCACTGCGTGAAGTGCTGACGGATATGATTGAGCGCTTTGGTGAAGCGAATGTCAACATCGTTGCGCACAGTCTGGGCACGCGTGGTGTTATGCTTGCGATGGTCCTGCTAGCCCAGGCGCAGCAGGATGGAAAACCGCTGCTAAACCAGGTTGTGCTGATTGCACCGGATATCGATGTCGGCATATTCAGGCAGTACTTGCCGCTGATTCGTCCGCTGGCGCGGAACATTACGGTATACGTCTCGAGTAACGACAGTCCTTTGATGTTGTCCCGCCAGATGCACGGGTATCCACGCCTCGGAGAAGCCGGCGAACACCTTCAAGCTCTTGAAGGGATTGAGATCATCGACCTGTCTGAGGTGCCTAGACGCGCACCTTCTGGACACGTCTATCATCTTTACCAGGATGTTGTGATAAAAGACCTGAATCGCTTGATCAACAAGAATCAACCGGCGGCGCAGCGGGGAAATCTGAAGCGGACGCGCGAAAACCAATGGCTCATGCTGCCGGCTGAGAATGACTAAATCGCTCTCGCCAAGGCCGGCACGTTGGATTGAACGTAGGAGTGGCTTTAGCCGCGAACTGTTCGCGAATCGCAAATTTGTTCGCGGCTGAAGCGGCTCCTACAAACATCCGTGAATCGGGTATGGCGGCAGCGTTTAAGCGACATTAATCTGCAATCCAGGGGAAAACACGATGACAGTGACGATTGAAGAGGTGGTGGTATGGCTTGTGATCGGGATGTTGGCCGGCACGCTGGCCGGGCTGATTTTCACGCGCAAGAAGGCCGGGTATGGCCATCTGGCGAATCTAGGGCTTGGCCTGGTCGGCGCATTGCTCGGTGGCTTTCTGTTTGATCTTTTCGGTATTGCGCCTGCACTGGACAATATAGCGATCAGCCTGCGCGATATTGTTGCCGCGCTAGCCGGTGCTTTGCTGTTTCTGGTGCTGCTGCACTTCGCTCGGGTTTGGTATCGGAAGCGCTGACTCGTTGCGCACGGCGCACTCTACCTGATCAGTTGGAACTATTGAACTGTAATTCGGCGATCAGGCCTGGATGGTTGTCACGGAGTTCGAGCCTCGCATTGTGCATATCGGCCACAGCTGCGACCAGGCTCAGGCCGAGGCCGCTGCCGTGTTCGGAGCGGCTCTGGTCCAGACGGTAAAAGCGTTCCAACACTCTGTCGCGCTCGGCGACCGGTATGCCGGGCCCTTGATCTGAAATCGATAGTACCGGCGTGCTATCGCGCTCGGCCAGCTGCAGCAGCACGTGTCCTGTCTCGGGTGAGTACTTGATCGCGTTGTCCAGCAGGTTGATGACGGCCTGGAACAGCAGGTCGCGATCGCCCTGCACTTGTGGCTCCGCCTCGAGCTTGATGTCGAGTTCAACCTGTTTCTGCTCGGCTACCACGTCATAGAGTTCTGCTGCGTCCCGAACCAGTGCGGCCAGATCCACGGTTTCGAAGTTGGCGCGGACACCGCCGGCCTCGATTCGGGCGATGCGCAGCAGGGCACCGAAGGTGGTCAGCAGCTGGTCGGCGTCGGCGATACTCTGCTCAACGTTAGAGATAGTTGGATTGCCCGGATCCAGGTCCGCGTACAGTTGCTCCAGCCGGGTGCGCAACCGGGTCAGGGGCGTGCGTAAGTCGTGGGCGATACTGTCGGTAACATGGCGTATGCCCGCCATCAAGCGTTCGATCTCGTCCAGCATCGCGTTCAGATTGACTGCGAGCTGGTCGAACTCGTCGTTCGTGCCCATGGTCTCGACACGCCGCCGCAGGTCGCCGGCCATGATTTCACGGCTGGCCAGATTGATGCGCTCGATGCGCTTCAGCATGCTACGGCTCATCACGATGCTGCCGGCCAGCGCAAGCGCCAGCGTCAGCACCATGCCCCAGACCAGTGCCCGGATGATCAAATCCTGCGTCTCGCTGAGTTCGCGGGTATCGCGCCCGACCAGCAGGTGCAGGCCACCGGTCAACACGAAAGGGCGTGCGCGGGCCTGGAATACTCGGCCACCGGCGCGCGTATCCTTGAATGCGAACGTTAGCCAGCCATCGCTGCCGGTTTTTACATCGGGCCATGAATCGATGTTGCCGGCCAGTGGTTTGAATGACGGCGAGGCCAGCAGGTAGACCGATGAGCTATCCGGATCGCGTTCGATACGATCCTGCAAGATGTTGATCAGGCTGCCGAGCCCGCCCTCACGGTACTGCTCGGCAAGCCCGGTGATTTCAGCCTCGATCGTCGCATCGGTCTGCCGGGCCATGAAGCCGACCGTCGCCCAGTAGATGAATCCGAGCAACAGCAGCACCGATCCGGCGAACAGCACCATGTAGACCAGCGACAGCCGGAACGATGAACTTGCGAGCAGTTCAGTTGTTTTCATTGATCATGTACCCCGCACCGCGCACGGTGTGCAACAAAGGTTTGTCATAACCCTTGTCGATCTTGCTTCTTAGGCGGCTGATATGCACATCGATCACATTGGTCTGGGGGTCGAAATGATAATCCCAGACATGTTCCAGCAACATCGTGCGTGTGACGACCTGTCCGGCATGACGCATCAGGTATTCGAGCAGCCGGTATTCCCGAGGCTGCAGCTCGATAGCTTTGCCGGCGCGCGAAGCGCTGCGCGACAGCTGGTCGAGTTCAAGGTCGCCGACTTTCAGACGGGTCTCCACGCTCAGGCCGGTTGTGACTCGGCGTTGCAGCACTTCGAGGCGGGCATCGAGCTCGCTGAACGCGAACGGTTTGATCAAGTAATCGTCGGCACCGGCCTTCAAGCCTTCGACCCGGTTATCGACTTCGCCGAGCGCACTGAGTATCAGAATCGGTGTAGGGATACTCGCTGCGCGTACGCTCTTGACGATGGTTAGGCCATCCAGGCCTGGCAGCATGCGATCGATGATCATCACATCGTAGTCTTCGGTGGTAGCCAACAATAGCCCGGTTTTGCCGTCATTCGCCGTATCGACCGTATGGCCACCTTCGCTGAGGCCTTTGTTGATGTAATTGGCAACTTCCGCGTCGTCTTCGATCAGCAGTAAGCGCATCTGTTCAGCTGGTTCACATTGCTTCTCATACCACCAAGTGTACTACGAGACTGCGACGTGAGCCGGGCAGCGACATTACAAAACTGTAATGTTGCCGCAAGCATCCGGTAAACCGCGTTTTCTTATCCTTGTTAGCATGAATCAATACGCAGGTGCCCGGTAGACATCACTCGGAGCACGAACACTACAAAGGGGAAACCATGATGAATACAAATATCAGTAAACGACTACGTAAAAGTGCCATTGCCTCGGCTTTGTCGCTCGTTGTTGTCGGCGCACAGCTGCCGGGACTGTCTGTAGCATCCGAGGCAATGCTGCCGACCCGAACCCACGCTGTTTCGATGCAACAGCACCCGGGCAGCTTTTCCGAACTGATTAAACGGGTTAAACCAGCGGTCGTCAACATTGCAACGACGGGTAACAGCGCGATGCCGAACAGCATGCAGCAGTTCGAATTTAGCGTGCCGGAATTGCCGGAGGGCTCGCCGTTCGGGGAATTCTTCCAGCATTTCTTCGACAATATGCCGCAGTCGCCGCAGGACGGCCCGGGCTTCGAAATGAAAGGCGCGGGTTCTGGCTTCATCATCAGCGCGGATGGGTACATCGTCACCAACCATCACGTAATCGATCATGCCAGAGATATCGAAGTCGTGATGGATGACGGCAGCCGGTACCAGGCAGGTGTCGAAGGCGTCGATGCCAAAACCGACCTGGCCTTGTTGAAAATCGAGCCGGAGCAGCCACTGCCGTACGTGGCTTTCGGCGACTCTGACAACGCCGAAATCGGTGACTGGGTCGTCGCGGTCGGCAACCAGTTCGGGCTCGGTGGATCGGCAACGGCAGGGATCATCTCTGCGCGCGGACGCGATATCCAGTCTGGTCCGTTCGACGATTTCCTGCAGATCGATGCACCGATCAACCGCGGCAACTCCGGTGGGCCACTGTTCGATACGCAGGGAAACGTGATCGGCATCAACACCGCGATCTATTCTCCGAGTGGCGGCAATGTCGGCATCGGCTTTGCAATCCCGTCGAACATGGCTGAAGAAATCGTTGCCGAACTCAAGAGTAATGGTACGGTGGCTCGTGGTTGGCTCGGTGTCGAGATTCAGCCGGTGACCGCGGAAGTTGCCGACAGTCTTGGCCTCGAACAGGCGCGCGGCGCGCTCGTGGCCAATGTGGTTGCGAACAGCCCGGCGAGCCGGTTCGGCTTCAAAGTTGGCGACGTGATCCTGAATCTGGATGGCAAGCCGGTTGAAGAATTCAAGGATCTGCCAAGGCTGGTAGCCAAAGCCAGTGCCGGCAAAGAATCCGTATTCGATGTTTATCGCAACGGCAACAAGCGACAGCTTGAAGTCGTTATCGGTGCGATGCCGGACGAAGGTGTCAAGCTCGCACGCGCGGACGATACAAAGGCGCAGAGCAGCAAACTCGGGCTGCAGTTGGCCAGTCTGACACCGGAGAACCGCGAGCGCTACCAGGTGGGCAAAGACAGCAACGGCGTGCTGGTCGCTGGGGTTGAGCGCAACAGCCCGGCTTCGAGGGCAGGCATTCGCCCGGGTTCGTTGATCAACATGGTGGGCCAGAAACCCGTCGAAACACCCGATCAGGTGATCGAGCAGGTCCGCAATGCGGCTGCACAGAAACAGTCAGCCGTGCTACTACGGGTCGAGTACCGCGGCCAGAACCGGTTCGTCGCAGTGAAACTGGCCATTGCGTAATCTCCTCCCTCCATGTCCGATGCAGATATTGGGATCTGTTGAAGACAGCCAGTAGCCAGGGCCCGCAGTACGCGGGCCCGGTTTTTTAGCGATACAGATGCACGCTCTCGAAGAGATTGCCACGTCGCTGTCGCTCCTTGCAATGACGGTTGGCTCGTTTGTGCAACGGGTAAGCACAGGTTGAAAAGGCTTTGTTTACCGCAGAGAAGCGGAGACGCAGAGAATGCTTTATATTTCGTCATTGGCAACTTCAATCGCAATAATATTGATCGAAGCAACGCAAACATTAAACTCCGCGCCTCTGCGGTGAACCCAAACCAACCTGAATATCGTCACACAGCACTTCGGGCCGTTGGGTGCGCATGGCGCACCCCACGCACAGACCAAAAAACTCTGCGGCCTTTGCGCCTTTGCGGTGAATTCCAACACACCTCGTCACCGGAAAATCTCGTTCCACTGCTCGACTGTCAGTATCTCGCGCATCAATCGCCGCGCATAGACGATATCCTGCAGTGTCTGTATGCGAACGATGTCCAGCGGTTCCAGTATCTCGATCAGATCGTCAGCCGATGAATTCCACTCGGCAGACTTTTTCAGGTAAGCGTTCAGACTGGCGTTAACCGCCTTCTGGTACTGCTGTGTGAGTTGCTGGAGCTCTCTCGTAAGCATAAATGCTTGCTCACGGATCTCGGGGTTTTCGATGACTTCTTTGCAGCGCGCTCGCAAAGCGTCCGGATTGAGGAAGCCGACCGCTTCTGTGTCGCGAGGAAACAGAGCGTTGATGGTTGCGAGGGTAACGAGTACTGGCATCGCTCAAGCCTCCGGGAGCGTGTAACCGCTTAGTGCTTCACCGGTCCGATTCAGTAGGCGCACAACCTCCGCCCATTCGTCAGGCGACAGCGAAGCATGAAGCTCTTCTTGCAGATGCAACAGTTTATTGCGCAGGGTTGCGCGTCTTTTGGCGTACGCGTTGATCAGCTTGCCGAGTTGGGTTTCGCTCACATCGCGATCGTTCAGCAGGGTGTTGAACTTGCTAACGAAAGCCCGATGTTCGATGACAAGGTAGCGTCCCTCGGACTCGATGCGCTCGGCGATGCTGATCAGCGTTTCCCGCCCATCGATGTCGGCCATTTCGTGCAGCAGGCTGCCGAGCTCGCTGAGCACTCTCTCGCTTTCCGGTTCTTCTTGTTTACAGGTGCACGCGCTGATCAGTAGCACCGAAGCGGCAGCGAGTTTCAACAGCTGCCTTCGGTCGATCCGCTTCTTTTCAGCTTGCAGAGTGGGTGTGAACATGCGGGCTATCCCTTTGGTATTGTCTGAACTGGGCTTTTCGCTGTACCGACGGGATGGTTGATGTCCCGTGCCTGATAGAACATCAGCAAGACATAGATGCCCATTGCTGAAAATAAATGTTTCAGTGAATGTCCGCTGATGATGCCGATCGCGTGATACACCTCGGCATCGAAATGCTCAAAAACTTTTGCGATCACATAGAACAGCAGCAGCCACCAGTAAGCCTCGGCCATGGAGAAACACGAACGGAAAAAGATCAGCATGATCGCTATGGCAATCATCGGGTAGAACTGAACCAGCGCGTAAAACCTGAGATCACCGGCGCCGCTGCGTTCGGTGAAATGCCAGTACACCACCGACAACACGCCTGCAAGCAACAACGGCGGCAAAAGCAGCTTACCCGAGCGGACCGACACAAATTCACTGATGATGATCGAGAGCAGCGCCATGAACGCGATGGTCATCGGCAGACGGTCCCAGACCAGCGTGTGATTGTCGGGGGACCAGTGGTAGTAACTCGAACCAAAGCCGACCAGTAGCGTGCCGAGGAAAAACAAGCGGTAACTGATCTTGGCATCGTCGAGGACCTTGAGTTTGCCCGGCCTGCTCATTAGGATCAGTCCCCATAGCCCGACGATCGTGAACGGGATGTTGGTCGCCACATTCCAGAAGTTCGGTATCGCGCCGACGCTTCCGGTGTCTGCGAAAAGATGGTAGCGGACATCCTGCGGTATCGGCTCGAGCGACAACATGCCGAGCAACGCAGTCAGGGCCGTCGTTGCAATCAGGGCTAATCCGAGTTTCTCAAGTCGTAGCTGGTTCATGCTCTATTCCATGCACGCTGGCTCAGATTCAAATGGCACTTCCTCAAGCATAAAACGGCCGCAGTCGCGTCATTGTTGTGTGCGTTGCGAATTTCGTCGATAGTCGCCTGATTTTGCCATTCAGTCCACAGATGAACGCGCATTTCTTTTTGTTCTCGTGCCGCGCGTCAGGATCGACTAGCGCCTTCAAATAATCACTGTGTCCATCTGTGTTCATCTGCGGATCAAGTAAAACAAGCATGGTACGCTTGCCTCTGATTCTGTTTCTACAAAGCAACAGTCAAACGCAAGCGGACTGGTTTGATCAATTAGTTTCGAGTGTTGCGCTGTTGGCGTTACTGAACCCACAGCCCAGCTATCACTGGTCGTCCCCAGTCATCGCAGCCGTACAACAACGGTATGACCGTCTGCCCGGTGGCTTTCGCGCTCAGCACCGTGGATAGCAGGTATTTCCCTTTCTCAGTGTTCCCATGAATTCGCTTCCATTGCGTTTGCTTGCCGGTACACGAATCCGGATTGAAATCGGTTTCGAACTGCACGTAGATCCGCTCGCCCGCCGGCGAGCCTTCGATAATGAACTCGGTCACGCTGGTCGGCTCTTGCCACCCGCCAGTCGCAAAGCTAAGCCCGGCTGCAGTCGTCAAGGCGATCGATACTATCGCGATAATATATTTCTTCATGGTGACTCCTTAGCGTTGGCTATATTCTTGCAGACTGAGATGCAAATGTCTGTGTTTCTTGTAGGAGCGGCTTCAGCCGCGAACAAACTCTCAGATCGCGCGCTGTTCGCGGCTGAAGCCGCTCCTACACTTGCGTGTTGTCAGGTGACCCCTAGCCCGCATTTCTCACCAGGCGGCGTAGCATTCTGATAAGGCATTGGTCTCTCTGAAGAAAACTCGGATGATCTAAATACAGAGTGTTTGCCAAACATGCCTATCACGGTTCAGGCTAGTCTTCGCGTCCGTAAACTTGCTCTTCACTCAAACCGTAGCCATTGCTACGCTTTTCGCTCCAGAGCGGCGCTTACGAACACAAATCCTGCGCCTGCTCCCGTGATCCTGGTGAGAAATGCGGGCTAGACATTTTGCTGTTCTCACTACTCTGTCAAGTCTGGAGCCAGTTGATGCCTTCCAGCAGTACCCGAATCACTCCGCTGACGACCAGCGCGACGCCGATTGACAACGCGATCGAGAAGAAAGCCTCCTTGCGGCCGATGGTTCTGAGCATCACCGCAAAGGTCGATATGCAGGGAATGTAAAAGGTCAGAAAGATCAGAAAGGTCATGATCTGAACCCAGTCCAGAAACGCGGCAATGTCGAAGCTACCCAAGGCCTGGTAGATCATCAACAGCGACAGCTCTTTGCGCAATACGCCGAACAATATCGGCACGCCCAACACTATCGGCAGCCCCAGCCACCAGCTGGTGATAGGCATCAGCAGGGTATTGATCACGGCATCGGCACCGATATGACTGAGCAGCGCCAGCACCACGCTGCCGCCGACCAACAACGGCGTCACGATCGTCAGGATATCGCTGGTTCGCATCCAGGTTTGGCGGATGATTGCGCGGGCAGAGGGCATCGCATAGTGAGGAATATCGATCACCTGGCCGGGGCCGGTCTCGGGGTAACGCCAGGTCAGCAAGCGGCCGAGCAGCGCGATCACCAGCATCGTTAATATGAACACTGCGAACACACCCAGGCCGCCCAGGTATTTGCCGCCGATCGCGAGAATGATCGCGGAGCGCGCCGAGCAGGGCACGAAGGTGATCAGTAGTGAGGCGACAATGCGGTCTCGGCCGCTGGCGACGGCCGCCGCGCCAGCGATGGCCGGTACATTACAGCCCAGGCCGAGCAGGAACGGCAAGGCGACACCGCCGTGCAAGCCGATGCGGTGAAAGCCGCGGTCGACCACGAACGCTATGCGCTGCATGATGCCGGCTTCCTCCAGCCACACCAGTAACAGAACCAGTGGGATCATGTACGGTATTACGATGCCGACCAACCCGATCAAGCCGTCGACGACGGCGCGGGCGATCACACCGAGGGTGGACTCGGGCTGCCAGACCGATACCGCATCGATCAGTTTTGCCGCCGTGATGCTGTCGACGAAGACGCTGACCTCGAAGACGACGAACAAGACCAGGGCGAATACGCCGAGGCTGCCCAGCAAGCCCCAGCGCGGGTGCAGAAACAGTTCGTCGAGCCAGTAACGCCAGATGCGTCCCTCAACCGGTGGACCCAGCCGGCTGGAGGTCTCGAACAGACTGGCTGCGCGATGATGGCGATCTGCGTGCAGCTCTTCCTCGAGCGGGCGCGGCAATGACTGCTCCGCCTCTTGTCGAAGTCGCAGCAGCTCTGGCAATCGTTCCGGAAAGTGTTGTTGCAGTTCGTTGATAAAATAACGGTCCTTTGCGGCCACTTGGGTCAACAAAAACGAATAGGGTACGCGAAAGGCTCTTTGCAACTCTGGGTCGTGCAGTGCGTTGTTCAGTGGCTTGAGTGATTGAACAATGTGGTCGCTCGGCCGTTGCGGATGCGGAATTTCACCTCGACGCACGGCGCTGGCTGCTGCGGTGAATAATTCGGATATGCCTTGACCCATCAGCGCAACGGTTGGCACCACCGGCATGCCGAGCTGTGCACTCAGCCTGCGCGCATTGATGTGCACCCCTTTCTTGCGTGCTTCATCCATCATGTTCAACGCCAGCACCATCGGCTTGCATAACTGGCTCAGCTCCAGCGTCAGTTCGAGCTGATGTTCCAGTGCGGTCGCGTCGACAACTTGTATGATCACATCGGGTGATTCGAACGGCGCTGGCGGCGCGCTTTGCTGATGTGCTGACACCAGCGGTGCCTGATCGCCCCAGAGCAGATAGTGCAGCGTGCCCAGATCGTCATCGGGCATGTTCTTCAGCGATTGAATACTCGGCAGCGCGATCAGTCGTGCTTCGTCGAAGCCTATCTGGA
>JARFQK010000184.1 GCA_029287815.1 Gammaproteobacteria bacterium | reverse complement strand
CGGTAGCACTGTTCAATCGCTCGCAAGGCTGCTGCACTTGGGCCCAACGGATTTTCGTTCGATGCCAGCTTGATCGAATCTGTAATGCCGAGCTCGCGCTCGAGTTCTTCGACCGGTTTGCCCGGCAGATACGGCTGCAGTCGTTGTACTCCAGGCGCGGCGAGTTTTTCAAAAGTCTGAGGCATGACCGATCAACCCGCACTTGTCACCAGAATCAGGGGAGCAGGCGCGCGTGGGCTGGTATTTGTAAGCGCCGCACTCGACCGATAAGCGTGGCGAGAGCAACGGTCTGAGTGAAGAAACCGTAGGATGCGCCGCGCGCACCGGAGCCCACCATGCAACTGAAAATTCGCGGTGCGCACGGCGCACCCTACGATCTTGGGCGAACGACGCCTAGCCTGAATCGTCACAAGTTTGAGTGAAAAACACCCTGCATTTTCGGTCATCTGATTCTTCTCCAAAGGATTGCTCTCTCCTGGTCGATGCCGCCTGGTGAGGAATGCGGGCTAGAGCACCGCACGCGGATAGGAGCCTAGAACGGTTACCATTGCCGAGGCTTGCTCGATTTCAGCAATCGACGCCGCCACGTTCTCGTCGTCGCGATGTCCGTCGATGTCGATGAAGAACACATATTCCCAAACCCCCCGTCGCGATGGTCGCGATTCGATGTTACTCATACTGATATTCCTTTTCGCCAGCGGCTCCAGCAAACTGAACAGCGAGCCCGGCTTGTTGTGGGCGAAAACCAGCAGGCTGGTCCGATCGTCACCACTGGCCGGGGATCGATATTTTCCGATCACGACGAAACGGGTCGTGTTGTTGGGCTCATCTTCGATATCGGCATACAACACCGGCATCTGGTACAGCTCTGCCGCCATCGCGCCGGCAATCGCCGCTGAGTGATCGTGATCTGATGCCATGATCACGGCCTGGGCATTACTGCGCACTGCTATGCGTTCGGCATTCGGCAGATTGATATCCAGCCATAGTCGACACTGTGCCAGAGTCTGCTGATGAGCGTAAACACGCTCGATATCCGCGGTGGCTTTCTCCCGGGTCATCAGGTTGTGCCGGATGCGCAGTTCGACCTCACCGCTGACCGTCAGTGCCGATTTCATGAACAGGTCCAGCGTGTGGTTGATCACACCCTCGCTGGAGTTCTCCACCGGGACCACGCCAAAATTGGCGCCGCCGGCTTCGACCAGCCTGAACACTTCTTCGATGCTCGCCACCGGTTCGGGTTCTATCCGGCTGCCGAAGTGCTTGATCGCAGCGGCGTGGGTGTAGGTACCTTCCGGCCCGAGGAAAGCAACCTTCAACGGCTTTTCCAATGCCAGGCAGACGGCCATGATTTCGCGAAAGATTCCCGCAATCGCATCGTCGGACAATGGCCCTTGATTGCGCTGCTGCACTTTGCGCAACACCTGGGCTTCGCGTTCGGGGCGGTAAAAGTGCTCGCTATCGCCCTGCTCGCGCTTGATCTCAGCCACCGTGCGCGCGCATTCTGCACGTTCCGAGACCAGCTGCTGCACAGCCGCATCGATCTCGTCGATCCGTTGACGAATATCAGCGAGCGGGTCTTTGTCAACCATGTCTATCAAGCATGCTCGTGTTCGTGGTTCAAGCCGTATTCAAATCTGGCGGGTGCTCAATACACCATCGATGGCTTTGATCGCTGTCAGCGTGTCTCGATCGATCGCTTTGTCCAAGTCCATCAGGTTGTAGGCGAGTTCACCGCGGGATTCATTACTCATGTGCTGGATGTTGACACCGGCCTGACCCAGCACATGGGAGATCTGTCCAACCATGTCCGGCCGGTTCTGGTTCGCGATAGTCAGGCGCACATCGCCGATGCGTGCCAGTCTCAACTCAGGAAAGTTGACAGAATTATGAATGTTGCCGTTCTCCAGAAAGTCTCGGATCTGATCGGCAACCATGATCGCACAGTTCTCTTCGGCCTCGACCGTCGACGCGCCCAGGTGGGGCAGCGTGATAACCCGTTCGTGACCTTTCAGATTCTCCGCCGGGAAATCGCTGACGTAAGCGTGCAGCCAGCCATCATCCAGCGCTTTCAATACCGCCGCATCGTCAACGATGCCATCGCGGGCGAAATTGAGCACGGTGGCGCCTTTCTTCATGCTCGCGATCCGTTGCGCATTCAGCAAGTGTTTCGTACTCTCCAGCAACGGCACGTGAAAGGTGACGAAGTCCGACTGTTTGACCAGCTCGTCGATGCTGGGCATTTCCTGGACCTCGGCCGACATTTTCCACGCGCTTCTGACCGTTATCGTCGGATCGAAGCCGACAACGCGCATCCCCAGCGCTACCGCCGCGTTGGCCACGTATACACCAATCGCACCCAGGCCCACGACCCCCAGCGTACGACCGGGCAGTTCATAACCGACATAGCGCTTCTTGCCGTCTTCGACCGCCTTGTTTTGTTGTTCCGGCGTACCGTCCACATGTCGGGCATAATCCCAGGCCTGGCAGATGTTTCTGCAAGCCAGCAACATTCCGGCGATGACCAGTTCCTTGACCGCATTGGCATTGGCACCCGGCGCATTGAACACGGGTATACCTCGCTGCGACATTTTCGCCACGGGCACATTATTCGTGCCGGCCCCGGCCCTGCCGACAGCGAGCAGACTTTCTGGTATCGGGTAATCGTGCAATTTGTGGGAACGCAAAATGATCGCTTCGGGCGATTCGTGATCGGGATCGATGTCGTAGTTGCTGGACGGCAGACGGTTCAGGCCTTTCTCGGATATGTTGTTGAAGGTCTTTATTTTGAACATTACTGTGCAATTACCTTAGCTGTGAGTCTGTAGCTTTTGACTTTATTTGTGTCTGACCCCAACCAGAGTTGTGGGCAATGCCACTTAACTTTGCGACACCCGAGCTGGAATGATACCCGATCGGCCCGAATTAACGGTTTCACCGGGACAAGAATGCAGCCTAGCCATAGCGCTGCTCGAAGTCGGCCATAAACGAAATCAGCGCATCGATGCCTTCCATCGGCATTGCATTGTAGATACTCGCGCGCATACCGCCGACCGAACGGTGGCCCTTCAGTGTGTACAGATTGTGTTCCGCTGCTTGCTGAAGAAATTTTGCATCCAGCTCCGCATCGGCGAGAATGAACGGCACGTTCATCCAGGAACGGCATACCTTATCCACCGGATTGGAATAAAAATCCGAACCATCGATCGCGGCATAAAGTTTTTCGGCCTTGCGCCGGTTGATTTCGGCCATGGCTTCAAGACCGCCTTTCTGCAGCAGCCATTCGAACACGAGCCCTGCCAGATACCAGCTATAAGTTGGCGGTGTATTGTACATCGAGCCATTGTCGGCGTGGGTCTTGTAGTCGAACATCGCCGGCATCGTCGGCATCGCGTTACCGATCAGATCATCGCGCACGATCACGACGGTGACGCCAGCCGGACCGATATTTTTCTGCGCACCGGCGTAGATCACACCGTATCGACTCACGTCCAGCGGACGCGACAGAATCGTCGACGACAGGTCAGCCACCAGCGGCACATCACCGGTCTCCGGAATGTATGCAAACTCGACACCCACGATCGTCTCATTGGGGGTGTAGTGCACGAAGGCGGCATCCGGGCTGAAATCCAGACTGTCAGCCGAGGGCACGGTCGTGAAATGACTGCCACTGGTATCGGCAACGACGTTGACATCGCAATAGCGTTTGGCTTCGGCGATGGCTTTCTTCGACCACTGGCCAGTCAACAGATAATCGGCCGAGCTGCGCTCGCCGAGCAGATTGATCGGCACCATCGCAAACTGACTGCTGGCGCCACCCTGCATAAAAAGCACGCGGTAGTTATCCGGGATCGCCATCAACGCGCGCAAATCCGACTCGGCTTTTTCAGCGATCGACATGAATTCCTTGCCGCGGTGGCTCATTTCCATCACCGACATACCCGACCCGTTCCAGTCCAGCATTTCTGCTTGTGCCCGTACCAGAACCTCGGCCGGCAACATCGCGGGGCCTGCACTAAAATTGAATACTCTGGTCATGCCATATTTAATAAACTACTTTTAAAAAATTTCTTATAGTATTGATTTTTATTCGTCTTCTTCTTTGTCGATCAACTGAATTTTCTCGATCTCAGCCAGCTTCTCGCCATTGGTCAAGCGAATCAGCCTGACCCCCTGGGTATTGCGTCCCGTTTCGCTAATATCGCCGACCCCAATGCGAACCAGAGTGCCGCTGTTTGTGATCAGCATCATCTCGTCATCCGGACTCACTTGAACGGCACCGACGACTTCGCCATTTCTCTCATTGGTCTGGATCGAGATTACGCCCTGACCGCCGCGGCCCTTGACCGGATACTCTGAAACCGGCGTGCGTTTGCCGTAGCCGTATTCGGTTGCGGTCAGGATCGAGCCCTCGTCCTCGACCATGATCATACTGATGACCCGCTGATCGCTGCCCAGGCGCATGCCGCGCACGCCGGCCGCAGTGCGTCCCATCTCCCTGACATCGGTCTCGGAAAAGCGTATCGCCTTGCCAGCGTTCGATAACAGCATGATATGGCGCGAGCCATTGGTAATCACCACGTCGACCAGGTGATCGTTGTCCCGCAATTCGACCGCCTTGATACCTGACACACGCGGGCGCGAAAAATTCGTCAGCGCTGTCTTTTTCACCGTGCCCGAACTGGTGGCCATGAACACGTACAGGTTCTCGGTGTACTCTCGCACCGGCATCACCGCATTGATGCGCTCGCCCTCCTGCAGCGGCAACAGGTTAACGATCGGCTTACCGCGTGATCCGCGGCCCGCCATCGGCATCTGATAGACCTTGAGCCAGTAAACCTTGCCCATGCTGGAAAAGCACAGCAGCGTGTCGTGGGTGTTCGCGACGAAGAGCTTGTCGATGAAGTCCTCGTCTTTCATTCGGGTCGCTGCCTTGCCGCGGCCACCGCGCCGTTGAATGTTGTAGACATCGAGCGTCTGGCACTTCGCATAACCCTCGTGGGAAATGGTCACGACAACATCTTCCTCGGTAATCAGGTCTTCCATCGACAGATCGAGCTGATCGGTCAGGATCTGCGTACGACGCGGGTCACCGTATTTCTCCCTAATTTCCAACAGTTCATCGCGAATGACCTGCAGCAAACGCTCTGGATTGGCGAGAATATCGAGCAGATCCTTGATCAGATCCAGGATTTCCTTGTACTCGTCCAGTATCTTGCCCTGCTCGAGCCCGGTCAGACGATGCAGTCTCAAGTCGAGGATCGCCTGCGCCTGAATCTCGGACAAATGATAGCCATCGTCTTTCAGTCCATATTGCTGTTCCAGGTCGTCGGGTCGGGATGAATCGGCGCCACTGCGACTGATCATGTCGAGCACGGCGCCGGGCTGCCAGACTCTGGCAATCAACTGACTTTTCGCCTCGGCGGGATTTGCGGATTGTTTGATCAACTCGATGACTTCATCGATGTTGGCCAGCGCGACCGCCAGACCTTCCAGCACATGGGCACGATTGCGGGCCTTGCGCAGTTCGAAAATCGTCCGGCGGGTGACAACCTCGCGCCGATGGCGCACAAACGCGTCGAGAATCTGCTTCAGATTCAGCAGCTGCGGCTGACCATCAACCAGGGCCACCATATTGATGCCGAACACGGACTGCATCGCGGTCAGTTTGTACAGGTTATTCAGCACGACCTCGCCGACCTCGCCACGGCGCAGCTCGATCACGATGCGCATGCCGTCCTTGTCGGACTCATCGCGCAGTTCACCGATGCCCTCGAGCCGTTTCTCCTTGACCAGCTCGGCGATACGCTCGATCAAACGGGCCTTGTTCACCTGGTACGGAATCTCGGTGACGATGATGGTTTCCTTGCCGGTCTTCTCATGGCTGATGATCTCGGCTTTGGAGCGCATATAAATTCTGCCCCGCCCGGTCCGATAGGCCTCGCGAATGCCCTTGGTCCCGTTGATCAGCGCAGCCGTAGGCAGGTCAGGCCCTGGCAGGTGCTGCATCAGGCCTTCGATCGAAATGTCCGGCTCGTCGATCAGCACCAGACAGGCGCCGATGACTTCGGTCAGATTATGCGGCGGGATGTTCGTCGCCATTCCAACCGCGATGCCGGAGGAACCATTGACCAATAACTCAGGTACACGGGTTGGCAACACCGATGGCTCGGATTCCGAACCATCGTAGTTGTCGACAAAATCGACCGTTTCCTTGTCGAGATCGGCCAGCAGATCGTGCGCGATCTTCGCCATACGAACTTCGGTGTAACGCATCGCGGCAGGCGCATCACCATCAACCGAACC
>JARFQK010000167.1 GCA_029287815.1 Gammaproteobacteria bacterium | reverse complement strand
CGGCAGCGTCAGATGTGTATAAGAGACAGTCGTGAAGTTGTCCACTTTAATGTGACCAACCATCCGACTGCCCAGTGGACGGCTCAGCAGATGGTTGAGGCGTTTCCGTGGGACCCTGTACCCGGATATCTCCTGCGTGATCGTGATAAGATTTTTGGCACAAGCTTCCGTTACCGTATTCACACCCTCGGTATGCGAGAAGTGCTCATCGCGCCACGTTCACCTTGGCAAAATCCCTACGTTGAACGACTCATCGGATCCATCCGTCGCGAGTGCTTCGACCATGTCATCATCTTCAATGAACGCCACCTAAAAAAGCTTCTTCGTGCGTACCTTATCTACTATCACACCGCGCGAACGCATCTTGCATTGAACAAGCAATGCCCAGAACCGCGTTCGGTCGAGTTACCGGACCAAGGTACGGTCATCGCCTTCCCACACCTCGGCGACCTGCATCACGAATATCGGCGCGCTGCCTGAGACACGGTCCCAACGCCACCTATTCCATGAATTACAGCAGGCGACAAGCTGTTGGTCTACCGTACTTCCTATTGTCCTCAAGGTTCCACATCCAGCACGCAAGGCCAGTTATTCGCCACTTTCAGTCAGCCTCATACCACACTCGCTGACTCAGCAATTTTCCCAAGGTATACATCGCACACATCAGTTTCTTGACACGGTTGTCTGATTAGGTTTTTGGTAGGGACAGGGCAAACGCAAAGGGTGTTAATGATTAATGGAGCTCCTTATAGTAATTTTGAACCTGTTCGACTTCACCAACAAAACGTCTAAAGTCACTGGATCCCGACTAACAACATGCCGGGATGACGACCAAGTGGGACAGTAGTGGCGTGACCGCTATAGTTCAGATGGCATCGGTACTGGACGAGAACGCCAGCGCGACCCGGCAACCTCATCGCTGGATTACAATGGCCTACCTGCGGGGACAAAGAAACGGTAGCCTCCTACCCTACTCGCTGACTCATCTATTTTCCTAATCTACAGATCGCGCGGATCAGTTTCTGAACACCGTTATCGGATTAGGTTATTGGTAGGGACAACCCAACAAGATTACTTCTTGCGATCATCCCAATGGTTTGGTTTGCGGTGAAGGTTAGATACTGAAATGATTAAAATCGTATCATTAAGTTGAGTATAAATCAGACCATATGGAAAACGCCTTGTTTGGCACCTTCTGGTATTTTTGGAAAGCGGATGCCAAGCATTCGGGAAATTTGCAATACGCTCAATTGCATTTAAAACTTCTTGTAAAAAGACCGAACCTAAGCCGTCAGATTCGTCGTTGTAGAACTCTATAGCTTCATCAAGTTCGAGTTTAGCCTCATCTAAGAATGTTATTCTCATTTATACTTAGATAATACTTCCTCAAGTGAAACAGATTTCAGCATTCCATTTTTAAAAGCATCCAGCCTCGATTCAGCTTCTTCGGCCCAAAGCTTATCCAGCTCAGGGTCTGGTTTATCGAGAATAGCAATAAGCTGATCAACAAGCTTGGCCTGCTCAGAAGGCCGTAACGAGATAACGTCTTTTAGGATGTCTTCAGTTGTCGCCATTGTAGTACCCGTAGAAATAGTCCTAGTTGAGTATATCACGCTCACGCCATTTCAATATGATCTAGCCAGAACCTTGAACAGTGCAGCATCCCAGCGGCCTGTGCTTCCCGAAAACTCAAATCACACTTATTAAGCCGCCAACCGTTCATAATGATGATTTAAGCCACCGACTTCTGGAAATCGTACGACCTTCCCTAGCTCTGGCAGCTGTACCAGTCGCGATTCGGGGCTATCCATTCCCAGCGACAGGTGGGTACGCCAGTGATGACAATAATCAAAATAGCGGGTCAGGATTCGTTTTAGATGACGCTCGTTCAGTAAGATGACATGATCCAGACAATCCCGCCGGATACTGCCAATCACCCGCTCCACGAAGGCATTCTGCCAAGGGCTCCGCGGCGCAGTCAGCACCTCTTCGATGCCCATGCTTTTGACTCTCCGCTGGAACTGGGCTCCGTAGATACCATCCCGATCGCGCAGTAGATACTGTGGTGCCCTATCCCACGGAAAAGCTTCAATGATCTGCTGAGCTGTCCACAGGGCAGTCGGATGCTCTGTAACATTAAAGTGCACAACCTTGCGACGATGATGGGCAAGAACCACCAACATGAACAATAGCTTGAACCTCACGGTGGGTACCACGAAGAAATCGATAGCCACTAAGTCCCTGACATGATTCTTCAGAAAAGTTTTCCACGTCGGAGACGGCGGTTTGCTGGGTCGCACCCGATACTTTTCCACGGTTGATTTAGCCACATCAATGCCTAGTTTACGCCATTCCCCAACAATCCGTGGTGAACTCCAGCCGGTGTTGGCTTGCGACATCTTGCGGATCAATGCTCTGATTTCTTTTGATACAGGGGGTCTGCCGGGCCTGCCCTGCTTGCTCAGTTTTGTCCAATGATCGCGAAAGCGCTTACGCTGCCAGGCAATCACAGTTCTGGGCTGGACGATGACCAGAGCATTTCACCACCCCGACCAGCCGCGCGAGAGCCAGGACCCGAGAATACGGTCTCCTGTGCTAATCCGTGGGCGTTTGGTTGTACGCTGATAGACTGCCAGCTGATGTCGCAACGCTACATTCTCAAACTGCAGTGCGAGCCGAGAGCGATACAGGATGGACACAAACGCAACCAGCGCACAAATAAGCGTTCTCATGTCTCTGGACTCTCCTTGGCAGTACCGACGACAAAAGATTCGAGATTGGCGTCTCTCAAGAAAAAGGTCAAGAATATCAAGCAGTGATTGCATTGTACGCGCAAAAAACCATGTTCCAAACGGCCGCATTTGAGGTAGGCTTCGAATTCGCGCTGGACATACTGTGGCAAAATCGCGCCCTGCTCGGCAAGGTATGCCGTAAATTCCGGATAATAACGCTCAACGATCCGGTAAAGCAGGGTGTTTTCGGGCTGGTGGCGTTGATAACGATACGCGCCTGCTTCCGTGTCGCGGCATCCTGCCGCAGCACCAGTAGACATGAGCTGCATCCTTGCGAAACCGTGGTTTGTACAGTCTACTGTCCAGATGCGGGCAAACGCAAAGGGCGTTAATGACTAATGGAGCTCCTTTATAGTAATTGTGAACCTGTTCGACTTCACCAACAAAACGTCTAAAGTCACTGGATCCCTACTAACAACATGCCGGGATGACGACCAAGTGGGACAGTAGTGGCGTGACCGCTATAGTTCAGATGGCGCCGGTACTGGACGAGAACGCCAGCGCGACGCGGCGGCCTCATCGCTGGATTACACTGGCCTACCTGCCGGGACAAAGAAACGGTAAAATTCGCAGTTTAGAAAGGCGTACGGGATCCGCTACAGCGCTACGTCGACAAGGCCGGCCTGGACGATATTCATAAGCACTTCCGCGCCAAAACGACCAGTGGCGCGAAAAGGCAGGACCATGACCCAGAGGCGCTGGCTGGTCAGGGTGCGGAAGCACAGGTGCACGCTATCTGCGCGATAGGGAACCCCGCTGGTATACGGCCCCAAGTTTAAACAATAACTAAAAGCATTAGACAATAAAAACACGTAACTCATTGAATGGAAACCACTAAATCACATACGCCGATGATGCAGCAGTACCTTCGCATCAAGGCGGATCACCCCGACACGCTGCTGTTCTACCGTATGGGCGACTTTTACGAGCTGTTCTTCGACGATGCACGCAAGGCGGCAAAATTGCTCGATATCACCCTGACCGCCCGCGGTCAATCGGCGGGACAACCGATTCCGATGGCCGGTGTGCCGCATCATGCGGCCGAGAATTATCTGTCGCGCTTGATCAAGATGGGCGAGTCGGTCGCGATCTGCGAGCAGACCAGCGACCCGGCCAAGAGCAAGGGTCCGGTCGAACGCGAGGTCCTGCGCATCGTGACACCCGGCACAGTCACCGAAGAAGCCATGCTCGATGAACGGCGCGACAATCTATTGTTGTCCGCCAGCTCCGGCAGCGATCACATCGGCATTGCGATACTCGATATCAGCTCGGGACGTTTCACGCTGATGCAACTCGATGGCGTCGATACCCTGCACGCGGAAATCGAACGGCTACAACCCGCGGAGCTGCTGCTTTCGGAAGACGATGTGCTGCACGAATTTCTCCAGCGCGGTGCATCCAGGACCGCGGTTCGGAGCCAGCCACCCTGGTGGTACGAGATCGATACCGCCAGGCGACTTCTGACCGACCAGTTCGGCACCCATGATCTCAGCGGTTTTGGATGTGAGGATATGACCAGCGCAATCATGGCTGCCGGATGTCTGCTGGAGTACGTGCGCGATACCCAGCGCTCCGCCCTGCCTCATATCACCAGCTTGCGCGTGGAAAGCACGGACGATGCGGTGCTACTCGACGCGGCGAGTCGGCGTAACCTCGAGATCGAGTACAACCTGGGCGGCGGAATCGAAAACACGCTGGTGTCCGTGATCGATCGAACCGTGACCGCGATGGGGGGCCGCTGTTTGAGACGCTGGCTGCACAATCCACTGCGTAATGCTGAAGTGCTGCAAGCCCGGCACGAATGCATCGCAGAACTGCTCGAGACCGGCTATTTCGTCGACATCCGCGAACAGTTGCACGGGATCGGCGACATCGAGCGTATCATGAGCCGGGTTGCATTGAAGACGGCGCGGCCACGGGACCTGGACACCTTACGGCATTCGCTGAAGGCACTGCCGCAAATGCAACTCAGCTTACAACAGTGCCAGGCGCCGCTGATCGTTAACCTGTCGGCGGAGATTGGTGAACATCCCGCTATCACGCAGTTGCTCGATGCAGCCATCCGCGAGAATCCGCCGGTCGTGCTCCGCGACGGCGGCGTGATTGCCGAAGGCTATGATGCCGAACTCGATGAACTACGCGCGCTGGGTCAGAATGCGGACGACTTCCTGCTCGAACTGGAACAACGCGAGCGCGAGCGTACCGGCATCAAAACGTTGAAAGTCAGTTACAACCGCGTGCACGGCTACTACATTGAGATCAGCCGACTGCAGTCCGAGCAGGTTCCCGACGATTACATTCGGCGCCAGACCCTGAAGAACGCCGAGCGTTTCGTGACTGCGGAATTGAAGGCATACGAAGACAGAGTGCTTAGCGCCCGCGAACGCGCATTGGCGTTGGAGAAATCGCTCTATGAAGCGCTGTTGCACAGGCTCCTCGGATCACTGCTCGAACTGCAAGACTGTGCACGGGCGCTGTCTGAGCTGGATTGTCTGACCAATCTCACAGAACGCGCCGAAGCACTGAATTACAATTGTCCGGAACTGACCACACAACCGGGCATATATATCAAGGCGGGCCGTCACCCGGTGGTCGAACAGGTCAGGGACGAAGCCTTTATACCCAACGATACGCTGCTCAGCGAAAACCGGCGCATGAACATCATCACCGGGCCCAATATGGGCGGCAAATCGACCTACATGCGCCAGACCGCATTGATTGTGTTGTTGGCCTATATCGGCAGCTACGTGCCGGCCGAGAGCGCCCGCATCGGGCCCATCGATCGAATTTTTACCCGCATCGGCGCAGCCGATGACCTTGCCAGCGGCCGCTCGACCTTCATGGTCGAAATGACCGAGGCCGCCAACATCCTGAACAACGCGACTGCCAACAGCCTGGTGCTGATGGACGAAATCGGGCGCGGCACCAGCACCTTCGATGGCCTGTCGCTGGCATGGGCTTGCGCCCACCATCTCGCACAGATGAACCGCTCCTATACCCTGTTTGCAACGCATTATTTTGAACTGACCGCCCTACCCGACGAGATCGCCGGTATTGCCAACGTGCATATCGATGCGATTGAACACGGCGATGAGATTGTGTTTCTGCATCATGTCAAACCGGGTCCAGCAAATCAAAGTTATGGCCTGCAGGTTGCCCAGCTTGCCGGCATCCCGCCGGGCGCTATCCGGCTCGCCCGCAAGAAGCTGGTCGAACTCGAACAGCACACTGTCGAGCAACACGCGGATAGTGGACAGCTGGAAATGTTCAGCAACCGCGAGCATCCGGTGATCGATCATTTGAAAGAGCTATCGATTGACGATCTGACCCCGAAACAGGCGCTGGATCTGCTCTATCGCTTACAGCACGATGCCCGCTCGTAATGACCGCATTGTAACGACAGTTGAGTCGCATGCTTACCAATCTGACGATCAAAAACTACGCGATCATCGATGAACTCGAACTCGAGTTTGCCAACGGTCTGACTGCAATCACCGGGGAAACGGGTGCTGGTAAATCCATCATCTTGGGCGCACTGGGACTGGTGCTCGGCGACCGTGCGGACACCGACAGCATTAAACAATCCTGCAACCATGCTGATATCACCGCAGGCTTTGACCTGCAGAACGTAGCGGCGGCAGACTGGCTAAAACAACAAGGCCTTGATCAAGACGATGAATGCATCTTGCGCCGTCGTCTGGCTCGAGACGGACGTTCACGCGCGTTCATCAACGGGACGCCGGTGAACCTGCAAACCTTGCGCGAGCTTGGCGAACTGTTGATCGATATCCATGGCCAACACGAGCATCAGTCATTGATGAAAAATGCCAGCCAACGTCAGCTGCTCGATGATTATGCCAAGCATGCCACGCTGGTCGCGGCGGTGCGGGACGGCTTTGAACAAATGAAACAAACGCAGCAGCGACTGCAACAGCTCGAGCTGGACAGCACCGCGCGCAATGATCGCATTGATCTGCTGCGCTTTCAGACCCAGGAACTGGAGGCATTGGCATACACCGCGAACGAGTACACCGAATTGAATGAAAAACACGCTCGCCTGGCGAACGCTGAAAGAATCATCGGCACATTGCACCAGGTGATTGAAAATCTCTATGCCAATGACGACAGCAACATCCTCTCGCAGTTGGCTCATCACACAAGCGCATTGTCCGATATCGCCGCACTCGACCGCGGCATCGAACCGGCTATCGACATGATCCAGGAGGCAAACATTCAGCTCGAGGAATGCGTCTCGCATTTGCGCAGCTATCTTGATGATGTTGAACTCGATACTGCCGAGCTCGCAAGCATCGATCAGCGCATTCAGAGCATTCTTGATCTGGCCCGAAAGCATCGGGTTGAGCCCGAGCAACTACCGGATCTTCATCAACAGCTCGCTACTGAACTGCATGAAATCCTGCATACCGATGAAACACTCGACGAGTTGCGCGCGCATTGTCAAGCGCTGCAGAAGCAATACAAACACGCCGCACGACAGCTCAGCAAAAGCCGTCAACACGCCGCGAAAGAACTCAACAAGGCTATTACCGCAGCGATGCAAACACTTGGCATGAAGGGTGGACAGTTCTTATGCGCGATCGACAGCAATCAAGACCTGGCATCCGCTCACGGCATCGACAAGATTGAATTTAACGTCAGCGCCAATTCCGGCCAAGCGTGCCAACCTCTTGCACGGGTCGCATCAGGTGGTGAGTTAGCCAGGATCAGCCTGGCTATTCAAATGATCACAGCGGCGCAATGCAGAATACCAACGATGATCTTTGATGAAGTCGACAGCGGTGTCGGTGGCGGTATCGCCGAGATCGTCGGACAACAGCTCCGCCTCTTGGGCAACGCCAACCAGGTCGTCTGCATCACGCACTTACCTCAGGTCGCCTCACAAGCGCATCAGCACCTGCGTGTCTACAAGGAATCTGCACGTGAACAGATTCAAACCAATGTTTACGCCCTCAGCGATAAGGAGCGTATCGAGGAAATTGCGCGCATGCTGAGTGGTGTCGAAATCACCAAGCAATCGCTGGCTCACGCCAAGGACATGATCGCGCGTGCGCAGGTGCACTGAGCATCGCTTGGTAACAAAAGCAATCGCGAGCTACCACTCGAGATCACAGGAAATCCGCAGAAGAACCCGAGCGGGCGCTCTAAGCTGGTGCTACGTCCTCAGCCTGAAAGCCCTTTTCGGTCTTTGTCACACTGAATTCGACTTGCTGTCCATCGCTCAATGAGCGATAACCGTCACCGCGAATCTGATTGTAGTGAACAAAGACATCTTCCCCATCTTTTCTTTCGATAAAACCAAATCCTTTGGCATTGTTAAACCATTTCACCGTACCGGTCTCACGCTCTGCCATTGCAGCTCCCTTTGTATTTATTTGTAAACGCCCATATCTTAATAAGCGATTATTCAGAACACAATCACTTTATCGCCTGTTACACTAAATCTGAATATTAAGATTCACTGAAGTACGGACCCGCTTGAACCTGCGTTTATCCACGTTTCGAAAGCGGGGTGCATGCCAAATTGACATCGCGCTAGTAAGGTGCGCCGCGCGCACCGTTGAAACGTTCACTACAAGCATCCGGTGCGCACAACGCACCCTACGTTCGCTGAATTATGGACGGGCTCGAATGCTTGTTTGTCCCCGATTTGATCTATGGGCAAATGCGAGATTGACACCGTGGCTGCATGCAACATCAATTTCGTTGACCGCATCAAAAGCTAGAGACGAATTGCTACTTGTAGGAGCGGCTTCAGCCGCGAATTTCTGGCGAGCTCGCTGGATTTTCGCGGCTGAAGCCGCTCCTACCGTTGAGATGATGGTTCTTACAGAATCCTATTTGCCAATGCGCTGGCCTAAGGTCAGTCGTTGACCATCGGGATCGTGCAGGTCAAATTCCTTCATATACGCCGTTTCGATGATCGGGCCTACGTCGTATCCCTTGGCCTTCAAGTAATGATGCGCAGTTGGAACATCATCGCTGTAAAAATACAATTTGTTCAGACTGCTGCTGACAAGTTGATCACGCCCGGATGCTTGCTCGAGCATCAGCACAACAT
>JARFQK010000151.1 GCA_029287815.1 Gammaproteobacteria bacterium | reverse complement strand
TGTTCGTAAGCGCCGCTCTGGAGCGAAAAGCGTAGCCATAGCTACGGTTTGAGTGAAGAGCAAGCTTACGGACACGAAGACCAGCCTGAACCGTGATAGGCACTGTTGAAAAACACGCTGTATTTTCGATCATTCGAGTTTTCTCATAAGAGCCAATGGCTTATCAGTTCTCTACGCCGCCTGGTGAGAAATGCGGGCTAACCCGGTTCCTACTTCGTATCAGCTTCACTGACCAAAAATAATCGAGCAAAAGCCTGTGCTTTCACCTGCTCGTTGCTGACGACGGACACGAGCTTCACTCATGTCAGTCTCAGCTCTTGCTCGGGATGAATAACGTCGCTGGTCAGGTTATTGATTGATTTCAACTCTGCGATACCAATGCCCAGGGTATTGGAGATCTTTGACAAGGAGTCACCGCGCTTGACTGTGTATACGGCGGGGATGGCCAAAGGCGAAGCGGCATCATCGCTGACTGCATCTTCTTCATCGTGAATTTTGTAATCGACCAGAAATTGTGCGACATCGAAACACGGGCAGGCCTTGTCGTAAAACCGCCATCGAACATCTGCAGTTCGCGTTGCCGAGTGATTACGGCATGATAACCGCAGCCGCTCCAGCCGCGTTTCTTGTGTGCCTTGTCGACCCATTTGGCATCGGTGTTCTTTTGATTGGCCTTGGTGGCCGTGCAATGCACGATGAAATGGTCGTAGTGAGAAATTCTCGGATCGATTCGTTTGAATATTGCCACAGCACCCTCCTTTTGCGCGATTTTTTTCACAGACGCTCACAATGTACCCCAGCGGCGTGAAGATGTTAATGAAACTCTGATTAATTCAGAGTTTCCGCGGCGCACGGATGCGCCGCCAGGATGTTCGTAGAACCAAATAGGGCAAACTGTAACCGCACGATGAACTGTTAATCTCGGCTTGTATGGCTGAAATCACTATGCATTTGCAATATTTTGTGCCCGCCTTCGTGCAATATTCGGGCTAAAGCGATTGAAAATGAGCGTTAACAGAAAATCGCATTCTGTGTCTCCCGTGCTCTGATAATTCAGGGATAAATTATCCAGAGCTTCCTTAAGTGCACAAACACGGAATAAAAGGTCTATACGGCCAGTGCTGTTCCGCATGCGCGTCATTGCGAGCCAAAACAGTGGAGCGGCAAGCCCCTGAATCGTGCGTATTCGTCGACGCACTGAATCCGAGCGTCTGAAGTCACCCGCATGCGGGTTTTACAAGGAGACTATCATTCACCGATTATCGCTTCATAGCCGCGTGGATATCTTTGAACTGACGCACCCAGGGTTTGAGCTTGTTGTTTCGCTGTTTCCGTTTGTCAGCCTCAGCCTTGTTGGCGAAGCTGTCGTTAAGTACCACATACTGGCTTTTATTACCTTTGACCAGCGGGACGATCGCGACTGTGCCCGTGAGCGCGGTATCGGTGGTGAATTTTCGCGCTGCCTGGTAAGAGCTGAAAGTTGCCAGCTGCAGCGTATAGTGCTCTTTATTTTGCGCCAGGATCCAGGCCTGGTCAGTTTTGCCGCTGGAGCTGACTGCGGATGCGCGCTTGCCTGGCTCGCTGGAGTTTTTCTCAGGCGCCGTCTTATTGGATGATGAGGCAACAACGGCCGTCACATCTCCACCCAGGCATTCTGCGACCTGCAGTTCCTTGCCCTGTTTTACCGCCTGGTATTTCTTCCAAAATGCAGCGTCAATCTTTTTATGCGCCGAAGACGCCTTGGGATCGCGATAGCGTGAGGTTTTGCTGGGGCCGCCGTTGTATGCCGAATAGGTGGATCTTGCCAGGTTGTCCAGGCCGCCGGGGTGTTTCTGTTCGCCTCGTTTCATCGCGTACTTGACGAGATACTGGTGCAACACCTCTGCACCCGCCTGGGCATTGTACGCAATCTCCCAGCGCAGTTTCTGTGTGTTATACAAGCCACGCCAAACCCGCTCGTTCATCTGCATCAAGCCGGCATCGCCAGTGCTCGATCGCAGCGTCACGATCTTTCTATTCTTAATCTCATATTGTCGCCAGCAGCTTTCCTGCCAGGCCGTGGCCAGAACCAGATTCTCAAAGACCGTTCTCACAGACGCATCCAACTGGGTTTTCTCGAGGGTGCTGTTGGCGCTGTCGTTCAGCAGATTACGAACGATCGGCAGATATTCGGACAACTCGCTTTTCTTGGGCACCCAGAGTTCGAGGCGGTCGTTCGTCGACTTGGCCCAGGCGGAACGAATTGGCCAAAAGTCGAACTTTAATCCGGATGGTAGGTTGGGCGCCGGGGCTGGCGGAAGCTGGAAAAGACGACGCAGTTCCGGGTCAACGGCTTCATCATAGTGCAATGGATTCACACCGGGCTGGTCGATCAGCATGCGCCCCATGCGTCGCAGGCCATTTGCGGAAATATCCAGACCGATCGCGGGGCCCAGCTGGTCCAGGGTCTCTAGGGCATCGGTTGCAGTCAGCAGGCTGATCAACAGCATGGATTCCTGGCCGGGATTCTCCAGGCTGATCTGACGCAGGACCGGCCCCATTCGCTGCCAGCTATCAATGAACCAATCGCGCACCGGATCGTTCGCTTCGGTGACGGGCATCACCAAAGCGTCACGCAGGCGATAGCGGGCATCGAGCAAGATTTCGGCGAGAGTATCGCGCAGCTCTTGCTGGTGCGTGGCTTTGGCATAACGTTTGACGGCATATGTGACCATCGCGTCCATCATCTGCCACCTCGCCTCCAGCTGTTGGATCTCCTCGGCGGAGAGTGTGGCTGCTGGCTCTGGCGTCATTGGAAGCTTGTCGATCTGAAACTCGACGGCGACATCGATGCCGTCCTCTGCGACGGATATTGCATCCAATCTGAGGCTGTCTGTAATCCTGTTGATCTGCACGACAGAGCGCCGGCTCAATATATCCGGCAGCAGTGAGTTCATTTGATCGATCGTTGGCGAAAGGTCGATTTCATAGCGGCTCATCAGCGGTTGCAGCGGGCCACTGGCCAAGTCCCATATTTGTCCGGTTATTCGCTCGCCCTGTGGATTGT
>JARFQK010000039.1 GCA_029287815.1 Gammaproteobacteria bacterium | reverse complement strand
CCCCACGATGGTTAGCGACTTTGCTGCAATTCCGAGGGTACGGCGCACCGTCCGCTCGATGTTTACCTGTCCCGGAGCGGCATCCCAGCGTCGATCAAAACTTGAACAAACCTCTGTATTCATCCGTGTTCATCTGCGTTCATCTGTGGACTGGATCGCACGGACGGGGAATCAACGGCGCGATCTGGAGGCGTGTTCGCGGCTAAAGCCGCCCCTACAGCGGGTCTAGGGCCATTTGAACGCTTCGAGATTTTTATTCAGGACGTTGGCTGCGTGTTTTCAATGAAACGCCTTGCTCTATAATCCCGCCCAGGCCGCATCGGACTGGAACCGCTCACCGTATTCACGTTGAAGTTCATCCATGCGCTGCGCAAGCCGCTCTGTGCCGGCATCGCGTATGTAATGGATCGGGCCGCCTCGGAACGGGGCAAAGCCGGTGCCGAAGATCACGCCGGCATCGATCAGATCATCGGATTCGACAATCTGCTCGCGCAGGCAGGCCGTGGCCTCGTTGAGCAGGCGCATGATCAAGCGGTCCTGAACTTTTTTGATGTCCCCATGTTGTGCGCTCCGGTTTTTCACCGCTTTGCCGTTGCGGTATCGATAGAAACCTTCGCCGGATTTCTTGCCCAGCTTGTTCGCATTCGTCATCGCGCTGAGGTTATCCGGCAGCGGCATGTCAAGCGCTGCCGATAGGATTTCTGCCACCGACTTACAGATGTCGAGACCAACCGTGTCGGCCAGTTCGATTGGACCCATCGGCATACCGAAATCCGTCGCCGCTTTATCGATGACTTCGGGCGGCACGCCTTCGCCGACCATGGTCACGGCTTCCAACAGATAGGGCATCAATATCCGGTTGACAAGAAAGCCCGGGGAGCTTTTCACTGCCAATGGCAGCTTGCCGATGTTACGCCCGAAAGCCAGTGTCTTCTGCATCACGGCTTCGTCCGTTTGCTCACCGCGGATGATCTCGACCAGCGGCATTTTCGCGACCGGATTGAAGAAATGCAAGCCGACCAGCCGGCCTGGTTGAGCCAGTGCCGAACTCAAGTCTTCCAGCCTGATACTGGAGGTGTTGGTCGCCAGGATCGCGTCCGCTTTCATGCGCGGCTCGATGCTCTGGTACAGCTCGCGTTTGACATCGGCATCCTCGAAAATGGCTTCGATGATGATATCGGCCCGGCTGATGCCGTAGCCTTTGTGGTCCGGCATCAAGCGGTCACCGGCGGCGATGATCGCGCGTCGGTCGCGCTTGTATTTCTTCTTGAATGAGGCCTGCGCACGTTTGAAGGTTTGCGCCAGGCGCTTCGGCTCCTGGTCCTGGACCGTGACGTTGTAGCCCTGGATCGCACACCACGCGGCGATGTCGCCACCCATGATGCCACCGCCGATCACGTGCACGTGCTCAGGCTCGAAATCGACCTGCTTACCCTGCGATTTCAGTTGCTCCTGCAAAAAGAAGACGCGGACCAGATTATGCGCGGTCTTGCTGGTCGCGAGTTCGGCGACCGATCTGGCTTCTTCGCGCAGCATCCGCTTGGGCTGACTGGCGTAATTCTGCCACAAATCGATCAGATGATAGGGCGCAGGGTAATGCTGTTCGCGGGCTTTGCGTCCGACCTGTTTGCGCATCTGTGAGGCGACGAGTGGCCGCAGTAAGCGGCTGTTCGCGACACGTTGCATCAGCGGTGAACGCTTGCGTTTCGGCGCTTCCAGAGCATAGGTGATCGCGGCCTGTTTGAGCTGGCGTTCTGGCACACAGTCATCGATCAGATTGATCTTTTTCGCTGTTCTGGCCGGTATCGCCCGGCCGGTCAGCATCAGGTCCATTGCTGGCAGTGGGCCGCAGCGCTCGATCGAACGTGCGGTGCCACCATAACCTGGATGAATGCCAAGCTTGATTTCGGGCAAGCCCAGCCGGGTCGATGCATCATCCGCGGCAACGATGTAATCGCAGGCCAGGGACAGCTCGAGACCACCGCCCAGACACATACCCTTGACCATGCTGACAGTCGGGCAGCGCAGCGCGGCCAGCTTGTCCATGATTTCGTGACCGCGATCGAGAAAGGGCTGCGACTGCGCAATATCATCGAGTTCGAGGAACTCCTTGATATCCGCGCCGAAAATGAAGCCAGCCTTTTTGTCTGACTGGATGATCACGCCCTGAGGGGAGTAGCTCTCGAGGTCCTCGAGAATCGATCGGAGCTGTTCCAGTACCTCGCCAGAGAGCAGGTTCACTTTCGAATCTGCCATGTCCAGGTGCAACCAGGCGACGTTATGGTCGTCGTATTCCAGTTTCCAGTGAGTGTAATTGCTGGCTAAGTCCGGACTCATCGTGCCGCCTCGCTGTGAGTGGTTTCAAGGCTGACATTTTCCAGCAACATCGCGCCACCCTGACCGCCGCCGATGCACAGACTGGCCATGCCACGTCGGGCGCGTTCTCGCTGCAGCACCTTGGCCAGGTGCAATACGATTCGGGCGCCGCTGGCGCCGACAGGATGGCCGAGACTGACGCCACCGCCGTCAACATTGAGGCGCTCGTGGGGTATCTCGCCGAAGGCTTGGTCCAGGCCGAGGTGGGTGCGGCAATAATCATCGTCTTTCCACGCCTCGATACAGCCGAGGACCTGGGTCGCAAAGGCTTCATTGATTTCCCAATAGTCGACGTCGCTGATTGCGAGTTGATGGCGATCCATGATCGGGCTCATCGCGTGGACCGGTCCCATGCCCATCACGGCAGGATCGAGCCCGGCCCATTGGGTGTCGACAATCTTTGCGAGTGTCGGCAGGTTGTACTTGTTCACCGCATCTTCACTGGCCAGTAGCAGCAGCGTTGCACCGTCGGTGATCTGCGCGCTGTTGCCGGCGGTGACATTGCCGTATTTGCGGTCGAAGGCCGGCCGCAGCTTGGCCAGCTTGTCGATACTCGAGTCGGGCCTGACGCCGTCATCATGATCGTAGTACTTGCCGGCGCTATCGTAGATCACCTCGATCTCATCCAGGTGGCCGGCCGCGTGCGCCGCAGCGAGACGGTGATGGCTCTCGACCGCGAAGCTGTCCATCTGCCGTCGGCTGATACCGAAGTTGGCCGCAATGTTTTCGGCGGTCTGGCCCATGTTCAGCCCGACGATCGGATCGGTCAGGCCCCGCAACAACGAGATCACCGGCTTCAGGTGGCCCGGCCGGAGCCGGCCAAAATGCCTCAGTCGTTGCCACAGCGATTTGGCCTGCATCAGATCGCCCAGCCAGTGCACCATGGTGCTGTTGTAGATCACCGGCGCGCGGCTCATCGCCTCGACGCCACCCGCCAGGATCAGGTCTGCCTGCCCGCTGGCGATGTTATGGAATGCCGAGTCGATCGACTGCATACCCGAGGCGCAATTTCGCTGTACCGTCCACGCGGGCACGGTCTGCGGCACGCCCAGGCGCAATGCAACCACGCGACCGATATTGGCTTCATCCTCGCTGGGCATAACACAGCCGATGATGACTTCATCGAGTTCAGCCCGATCGAAGTCATGGCGCATCAGCAAGGCGCGCCCGGCTCCGACAGCCAGGTCGCTGGCACTGAAGGGCCCTGGTCTGCCGCGTGCCTTGATCTGCGGTGTGCGACTGCCGTCGACGATAAACACATCTCTGCGATCATTCATAGCCATTACCCAAACTCATCAGAGCATTTGTTATTCGTTAGTCATCGCTGATTCTGGGCTCAGCTGCTCGCCCGCAACTTCTGAGCGACCAGCTCTTCGTCCTCATCGCTTATCTGCTCACTGTAAATCTCGGCCGAGGGCGTTGCAAGTTTCCAGTCCGGCAT
>JARFQK010000022.1 GCA_029287815.1 Gammaproteobacteria bacterium | reverse complement strand
CGTCTGTTCCGGTTGACGATACCGGAACTCGTCACGGCCTCGAACGCGGCCGTGCTGGGCGCGACGACGGCCCCGGCACTGGCGGCCGCGCGCGGCTGGCATGACCTGGTCACGCCAGGCGTACTCGTGGGCGTATTGGGGTACGCGCTGGGCACGTTTGCAGGGACCGCAGTCTTCCACCTGTGGGGTCTGCTCTAGGTTTTATTCCCATAGGCGAGCCCTGGCACGGCACGTCCTGCTCTGACGCAGCCAGTCTGGCAGCCTGCAATCTGCGGGCTGTCATGCTAATTTGTGCCAGCGAATAACCACAAAAATAATGTTGACAGATCCGGGGAGGGTCACATGAATACGATACAAATCAACAAGTTGATGCCGCGTTCCATTGTCCTGGCCGCCATTGGTCTCATCATTCCGATGGTGGGATTGGCTGGTGACGAGGCTGGCAAGATGGAGGACGCGCTGAGCGCAGCGTGGCCGGGTATGGCGGAAGGTGCGACCATCATGGACTGGGACGGCACAGTCCTCAAAGAAGGTTCAAATGGTTACACGTGCCTGCCGACGCCTCCGATGCTCCAGGGCACTGCACCGATGTGCATGGATAGCGAGTGGATGAAATGGGCGGATGCCTGGGGAAACAAGAAAGACTACAGTGCTGAGACACTCGGAATTTCCTACATGTTGGCTGGCGATGAAGGTGCCAGCAATATTGATCCGTATGCGGAAGGCCCAACCGACGATAACGAGTGGATCAAGGAAGGTGCGCACCTGATGATCCTGGCGCCGGCGGAATTGCTCGAAGCATTTCCCACGGACCCGCAGAGCGGTGGCCCGTATGTCATGTGGAAGGGCACGCCGTATGCGCACCTGATGGTGCCGGTAGGTCCACGGGACTGATACTGCGGTTTTTCCAGCGGGCGGGGCGGGCGCATAAAGCTTCGCCCTTCCCAGCCGCTGCCCAACGGCTGGTATTGGGTAACACAGACTTCGAGATCCGTATCACCCGACCCGGGCGAGAGCAGTCAATTGCTGCGCCGGGTCATGTGATCGTGTCATGTGCTCGTCAAGCCTATCCTATGGCACCCGTTGCGAAGTAGTACGCAAAAAGAATGCTGAGCAGTACAACAGAGATCGGGATTTTCTTGAGAACTGTCACGACATTTACTCCTGTAGCTAGCCGTGTAGCGTCGGCAGCCCGGCGATCCCTGAGTCCTTCGTGGCGTCGCGAAAGGCGTCGCGGAGGATTTGAGGGCCCGTGGCGTTGCGTCACTGGCTTGCGCCAGCTATGCCTTTTCGCACCACTATAATTTAATCTGGATTAAAATTTGTCAATTCTGGAAAATGCGTAGCGATCACGGAGCTCAAGACGCCCCGCCAGGCCTCAAGTCGCTTCAACGCGTCGATTTTCTTACCAGCTGGTCTGAAAGCCGATACTCACCATTAACCCTTCAGGCAGCTTTTTACCGTCAATTTTAGTGACGTCGAGCGCAGAGGAAATATCCAGGTTGATGTACTTGAACACGGTCATGCCCAGGCTTGCGTAGGTCTTTTCGGTGCCCGCGAGGTTTTGCCGGTAACCGAGTCGAAGTCCGGGAATCCACTGATTTCCGGTTTCAAGTCCGGCACTTACTGTCAGCCATTGGTAGTCGTTTCCAAGGGGATCCGACGCCGAGTTGGCATCGACTCCAAGATGCCCGGACCAGCGCCGATCGTTCGAGTAAAGCGAAGCTTCCAGCTTCAGCTGTCGCTCCATCGTGTAGGTACGATCACTCTGGATACGCTGGATGATGCCGTCGTCCCTGAAGGGCTCGAGGTTTACATCGGGAAACTGGAAATCAGGCTCGTTGAGACTCGTGAGCTGCGCGCCGAGCTGATAGTTGTCGCTAACCCAAAGTGCCCCGACATCCAGGCTGACTCGAGTATCACTTTCAAAATCTGCGTCACGGATATAGTCGAACAGCAGTTCCGAGTCCGTAATGTCACCAAAGCGAACGGCGAGCCTCGACAACTGCATATTGTGTAGATGCGCCTCAGCGCCGAGGTACAAAGTGCCGGCATCATTCGACCAGGCTGCGCGACTGTAGCCGCTGGACAATGTACTGAGTTGAGTAGACTTGAATGCAATCGAGCTGTCGTTTTGCAGAACCAACGAAACTTTACCGACAGCGTCAATCAGCAATTCCACCTGACCGCCGACCTGGAGCGAAGGCGGTCGACTGCCAACTTCGGTGTCGAACCAGTCCTGAATTGCCGCACGCGCAGTTTCTCTGCCCAGATCAATTGGCTGAACGATTCCGAATGCCCGTGATGCGCCCGACCAACTAAGCTGCATCGTCCACGCACCGCCCCAGCGAGGCGTGGCGAATACCACGGGCGCGTCGGCAGAAATCCAGGCCTTACCGTATCCGTCGGTCTTGATCAGGGCCAGAATTGCTGCCTGCCGGGTTGCTTCAGCTACGATCGCGTCGAGTTCATCCTGAATGTCAGGGTCAAGCTGGTCCCATATCTGGCCAAGATCGATTCCGAAAGGCGGTTTTAGTTCAGGCAGTTGTCCCGGCGCATCGACGTCGATATCCGGGTCACTTTTCTTGAAGGCCTGGCTGACTTCATCGTAGAAATTCCAAATCTCCTGGATGTTCCCGTACTCCAGGCCGGCGGCACCGGACACGATTGCTCCCGATTTGGCATCGTTACCCTGGCGAGCCAGGTCGGCGGCGGCCGCCGCCGGGTTTGTGGACGCAGACTGCGCGCGCATACCGTGAGTCACGTCCCCAAAAGTGAGGTTCGCGCCAGGTGGCTGGAACAGAGTTTGAGCCGACCCAGCGCCAGCCGCAAAAATCATGAAGATCGCGAATACTGGCGCAAGTTGTTTATGCCACTGGTTAATCATAGATCGGGTATTGTGCCGCAGAATGGGCGCGATCGCCTACACTGGGTATCGTAAAGCGTCCCATAGCAAAATGAGCAAGCCTGGCTGAAGGCGGTCTGTCATTAGGTCCGCTGCAGCAGCACGTAAACCGCGCCTGTGCCTCCATCGACCTGCCTGGTCGAAACGAACGCCAGCACGCTGTCCCACTTCCTGAGCCAGCGATTCACGGCGTTCTTGAGCACGGGTCCGCGGTCGCCTGAGCCGAGTCCCTTGCCGTGGACAACGCGTACGCAGTACTTGCCCTGAACCGCGCTGTACTCGATGAAATCCGCGAGTCGCGGCTTCGCTTCCTCAAGCGTCATGCCATGCAGGTCGATCTCCGCCTGCACACTGAAGCCGCCGCGTTGCAGCTTCCGCATCGTGCGCTTGCCGACGTGCTGGCGATGAAAGCGCAGGGCAGCGCCATAGCCGTGCTCGATGGTGTCAATGTC
>JARFQK010000428.1 GCA_029287815.1 Gammaproteobacteria bacterium | reverse complement strand
CTGCTGCGATACTCTTCCGGCTCGGTCGCGCCGACGCCGGCCACAAACGCCAGTTTTTCGAGTCCGCCGGAGTAGAGCAAATCCTCGATCAGCAGATCCCTGACCTCATCAATCTCGGGGTTGAGTGTAGGCGCGAGCTCATGCTCGTGCTGTTCCTCAAACTCATCCCTTTCCTCTAGGTTTGAAAAGCGCCAGCCCAATGGCCGTCCGGCCTGGACCAGAAAAACCGGTTTGCCCTGATAACGCAATGGTGCCACCCAGATGCGCAACCAGTTGGCGGGGGCAGCGTCCTGACCGACTTTGCGTACCACAAAGTCGGGTTTCCTGTCGAACAGGTGTTGCTCGTCGTCGAACGCCTGTTTGTCCGTTCGAAAGCCACGGCGTATCACCGCGGTCGCGATATCTTCAATCGTGCCGACCAGCACGACATTCACCGGATCCCCCGCTTGAGATGCGTCCGCGTTGCTTGCGCAGCAGGGTAGCTGCTCGAGCGCGGCGCGGAACTCGTCAGCGTGCTGATAATCCACAGTGGCTGCTTCGATCAATCGCCGTGCCTTGTCGATTCTGGCGGTTTCGTCAGTTACATCATCCGGTACTCGTGGAAACAGCGTGAATGGAAACAGCTGCCCTTTCCCCAAAATATCGATGACCAGCAAGCGGGTTTTTCGATGCGGGTTGGTGTAAAGAATGCCGCTTTTGGTCTCACCGGGTAGGATCGGATTCTGAAAACTCAGGGCATCGAAGTGTTCATCGATGCTGGCGTTGGTGTCAGCGGCAAAGGCTTTGTGGAAGGTCCAGGCCACTTCCAGCGGAGAAAAAAGGTCCGGATCAGTGCCGGCACGCATCAGCCAGAGTGCCTGGTCCGTGTTGTTTTCGAGCTCGATCCATACCGGCTGTACACCGGATTGGTTGACATCAGCCCCGAACATTTGCTGGCTCTCAGCGGAGCTGAGCACCGCAGCGCTGAGACGGACGCCGCCCATCGTTTCCATTTCAGCCCGGGCCCGTAGAACGGAAACATCGAAGGTCTTCGGCTGCTGCCAGGTCGCGCATCCACTCAGGATCAGACCAATGGTTAACACCAAAACGACCAGCATTGGCGATTGCCGCTCATGCAATCGAAGTCCGTCTGCTGCTTTGCGTTCTTCTGTCTTCATAGAGCGTCCTGGCCGTGTATCTGTTCGATGAAACCGCCTTCTCGACCTTCCCAGGGCAGAAACTCGATGTTGGCCAGTGACGTTGGGTGGATATCGAAGATCAACACGCCGCGAAAGCCGTCGGTGTAGTACGGGTCCTTGGTCAGGTTGCGCCGGGGCGCGTCCTTCGGCGCAGCACGGACGCCTTTGACCAACCCCAGTTTGACCAGGGATTGCGAGTAGGCCATATCCTCCTGCAATGCGGTGCGCGCTTCGTCCACGTCCGGGTCTATCTTGTGCGTCGTCAGGTAGGGCGAATGAATCGTGATCCGGGTGCCGATATCCCGGCTGATCTGCCCGACCCAGACCGGCTTGCCGTGGTAGCGCATCGGGCTCAGCCACAGGCGCAGATGATTGCGTTGATGGATATTGTCCCGTGCCTTTTGCAGCGCCAGGTCCTGCGACCGGCCGTAGAGGTAGAGTGGGCTGATTGGCGCGTAGGGGTAGCGATCACCCGAGAGTCCGGATTGGATCATCTTCATCACCGAGCCGTGCCAGGTCTGCTCGGTCGGGCGCCAGCCACGGCGGATCAGGGCCGGAAATACATCATCGACGTTACCCACGATGACAAGGTTCAGCGGATCACCATTGCGCGAGCCATCCTTATTGGTGACGCAGCAGGGCAGCGATTCCAGCGCAGCGCGGAACGCGTTGTCATCGGTATAGTCGACGTACTCGTCATTCCCATACGCTTCATCGAGTTTTTTGCGACCGAGATGATAGTCAGCGCGGAACCCCGGGATCCGGGAGAAGAACGAAAAGGACTTGTGGCGGCGCTCCGCCACTAGATCGACGTGGACCAGCTTGACGCCTTCGTCGAGATTGGTCAGGACGAACCCCGACACGGTCTTGCCCGGGGGGATCGGATCACGAAAAGCCAGTGCTTCAAAAAGCGGTACGAGCTTTTCCCTGGTTTCGTCTTCATGTGTGGTCACAAAGGCCTCTGCCGCCTCGGAGGCTGGGAAGAAGTGCGGATCCAGTCCCGTTGACATCAACCAGTAAGCCACATCCTCATTGTTCTCGACCTCGATCCAGACTGGCTGAATGCCCTTTTTCGCGAGCGGAAAGCCGTAGATATCGCGGCTTTCATCGGCCGAAAGCGCGCTGGCCGACACCGTGACGCCGCCGTCGCTGCGCGTGACGGCCCGGCTCTGATAATCCAACTGTTCCAATTCGGATGGAGGCGGTGCCGAAGCGCAGCCAGCCAGAACCAGAGCGAGGACTATTCCCGCCACGATGGATCTAGAAACGCGTAACACGAGCAAAAAGGATGATCATTTTCAATTATCAATGCCCGTGATCTTCAGGTTCTGATGACGAGGCATGCGCTGGTCAGGATTGGCGAGATGGTAGCAAAGCCGGCGACAAGAGTGAAATCGGCGCGATCAAACCGGGTTGGTGTCATGTTCAGTCATGGCGGTATTTTGAGCAGCGGCGGAAGAAAAACTTGCACCTAGGTTCATAATTGGGATACTATTCCCACAAATTGAGCAAAAACCTACTTTCTGTATAACTATTTCCCCGGGGCCACCTGTATGGAAATTCTCAAAATCAGATCACTCCTCGCGTTGTTGCTCGCTCTGGTTGTTGCAGCCTGCAATAGTAACGATGATAGCGGTGACGCACTAGCCAGCGACGTCAGTGCTGACCGTTATGACTCCGAAGAAGACCAGGCCGTCGATGTCTTTGATTCAAATATCACCCACCAGGTGCTTGCCTTTAACGATCTGGGCATGCACTGTGCCGATCTGGATTACTCGACTTTTGTGATCCTGCCGCCGTACAACGTGATTCACAGTCAGGTCATCGAGCGTGGCGAAGAACCGCGCATCCTCGATGATGCGCAAGCCAGCGTCAGCTACCGCGCGGTCGCCGATGCGAGCGGTTCGATCAACGCGACCAGCCAGAATCTGCCCGGCTCGGTCTACAAGACCAACTTCTGGAATATCAATCCGGACACCGGCAACAGCTACGCGTTCGATCTGTTCGGGCTCGACCCGAAGCCCGGTGAGGGCCTGGCCTTTGGACAAAAAATGCCGGGTCATCAGCAACCCTACAATTCCAATGACGAACAGGCCTTCAACCACTTCGATCCGGACAAGCAGTGGTTCGGTGCTGACGGCGTGCCGATTCTGCCGATCGACGACAACGGTCAGCTCAACGCCTATCCGCTGATGCGGGTCAGCGCCGACGTCAACGGTGCGGGCAATGATGTAGCCAGTCTCGATGTCGTGTTGCCGGTTGCGTCCGAAGCCGACTGCCAGAATTGCCATGCTGTGGGCGAGGTGGCTGCGCCGACCGACAGCACGATCGATTACGTGTTCGCGGATGACATCAACGACCCGAACAGCGTGCTTCAGGCCGCCAAGATCAACATCCTGAAACTGCACGACGCCAAGCACAGCACCGACCTCGAGAATCAGACGCCGGTACTGTGTGCCAGCTGCCATTATTCGGCCGCGCTCGATTTGGCCGGTGCGGGACCCCAGGGTGAACAGGTCAATCAGGATATGATGTCCGAGGTGATGCATCGTCATCATGGTCAATTGACGGATCCGGCGACCGGTGACCCGTTGTTCCCGACCAACGGCACGCTCGAACAGACCTGCTACCAGTGCCATCCCGGCAAGGTGACCCAGTGTCTCAGAGGTGCGATGGGCGGTGCCGGTGTCACTTGCCAGGACTGCCACGGCAGCATGCTGGCCGTAGGTAGCGCGACCCGTCAGCCCTGGTTCGATGAGCCACGTTGCGAGTCATGTCATACCGGCGATGCGCTCGATCATCTCGGGGACAGCATTCGTCTGCCGCAAGCTTGGGAAGGCGACATCGACGTTGCAACCCCGCGTGTTGCCGACAACAAACGCTTCGCGGAGAACGATGGGGAGCTCTATCGCAACAGCCTTGGTCACGGTGGTGTCGCCTGCGAGGGCTGCCACGGTTCGACCCACGCGATCTGGCCGAACGCGATGCCGAACTCGAACGACAACGTGGCAGCGACCCAGCTGCAGGGCCATGCCGGCACGATCAGCGAGTGCAGCACCTGTCATACCCGCCTGCCGCTGACGCTGGACGGTCCACACGGCATGCACAACGTCAATAGCGAGGCCTGGAATCTGGGCCACGAAGACTTCTACGAGAAAAACCCCGAGGCCTGCCAAAGCTGCCACGGCGTCAACCTCGAAGGCACGGTGCTGTCGCTGACTGCGACCGACAGAGTCTTGCTGCGCGATGACGATAGCAGCGAAACCATCAATGTGGCCAAGGGCACCGCGGTGAGCTGCGACATGTGTCACGAGAAACCTTGATGAAAACCTAATGTAAGGCTACTCAGGATCAGAGGGCTGACCCCAACTCACTCCTCACACCCCGCTCTCTGATCCTGATCTTTACATCGCAGATGGTGAACCTCATTCAGGATCAGAGAGCGGGTACTCCTCGACCCCAAAAAGCCGCCGCTCTTTGGTCCTGTCCTTGACGTCTATGTTCAGATGATTTCGATTTTGCATTTGGCGCTGGGATTTTAGGATAGTATGTGGCGATCCTGTGCTAGCGGCGCCTATCTGCGCGATAGCGAGCCCGCATGTTGCGGGCTAGTGACCAGGACATGTTTGGAGGCGTTTGAGCCCGCCACAGCTCAAAATCCATCGCAAAATTACGAGTATCTTTGGAATTATGAGGTCGCCATCGCCCCTGGGAACGAATAGACAATGAAACGGTTTAGCACGTGCGTAATGGCGCTATCAGCCTTGGTGCTATGTGCCTGTAGTCAGCCTGACGCGCCGCATGAATCCATACAGGATGCTGCAGCTGACCTTAGCGTTGTCGCCGAGCTAAGCAAGGGACCAGGCAACATCACGGTAACGCCGTCTGGAGAGATTATCGTCAGCCTGCATCAGTTCTTCGATTACGATGTCAGGGTCGCCAGTATCAATGACAAATCTCAACTGGTGCCATTTGCGGCTGCCGCCAACGTCAATTCAGTTCTCGGACTTCAAGCGGATAGCGACGGCGTAGTCTGGTTGCTCGACAATGCGATGCGAGGTGGGACGACCCGCCGCCTGGTCGGCTGGGACGCTTCCAAGGACAGCCTGGTCGCTGATATTGATCTAACCGCAGTCACGACCGGCAGCTCGTTCCTCAACGATCTTGCTGTAGATCCGA
>JARFQK010000427.1 GCA_029287815.1 Gammaproteobacteria bacterium | reverse complement strand
TTCACTCAAACCATAGCTATAGCTATGCTTTTCGCTCCAGAGCGGCGCTTACGAACGCGAATCCTGCGCCTGCTTCCGTGATCCTGGTGAGAAATGCGGGTTAACGCACGAAGTGCGGCCCCAAAAAGGGGCAAGTTGCATGGAGGTAACCTGTGATTTTTTGACATGCGCGCAAGGGTCAAAAGATTGCCACGTCGCTGTCGCTTCTCGCAATGACGAGCCCCGTTGATCAACGCCAAGATTTCGGCGAGTTTATATCCGGCCGAGCCAAAAAGTCAGCATCTCTACAAACGGCCTTCATATCTGATTGAATCATATAGGAATAATTAGGTCATTCGCCTTGGCATGGGATTTGCTCATCGTCTGTAGTAGGACAATGAAGTCAGGCAAAAATCAACATGGACAACTTTTATTGACGATATGGCGGGTCTTTAATGGCGGAACAGGCAGAGAACCAGGGTAAGAAAGGCAATTCGACCATGATCATCGTGATTGTGGCGATAGCAGTATCTATTGTACTGAGTGTCGGAATCGCGGCTGGCATGATGGTCTTTTTGAAAGGGGATGATCAAACGGCGGCCGCCGACGGCCAGGATACCGAGACGGTAGCGAGCGAGCCACCAATATACCATTCGATGGACCCCAAGTTCGTCGTCAGTTTTCGCAATCCGAAGCACGCGCGTTTCATGCAGTTTTCTCTTGAGGTGATGGCACGTGACAGGGATGTCATTGAAGACATAAAGAAACATAGTCCGGCTATTCGCAGCAGTCTGTTGTTGCTGGTTGACAATCAGGATTCAGAAACAATGACCACGCGTGAGGGCAAGGAAAAATTACTCGAGAAGATGACAGCGGACATAAATCAAACACTGGAGCAAATCGGTGGTAAGTCCGGTGTCGAGGCTGCCTATTACAACTCCTTTGTGATTCAATAGGCGCATCACGTGAATGAGCATCTTTCACAGGAAGAAATCGACACGCTGTTGAAGGGTGTCGATAGTGGTGAGATCGACACGAAGTCAGAGCGCTTGGCTGCAAGAGGCGAAGTCGTTCCGTATGAATTCGGTAGCCAGGATCTGACGGATGACTGTCATTTACCGGCGATGGACAGAGCGAATGAACGCTTCGCGCGCGCCTTTGAAAAAAGCATCTCGACGATGTTGAGAAAGTCTGTCGAGGTTGCCGCGGATGGTATAAGGCTGGTCAAGTTTGTCGAGTTCACCGCGTCTCTGAAAACACCCATCAACCTGAATCTGGTCAGTATCAATCCGCTGCATGGCACTGGCTTGTTCGTGATCGAACCCGAATTGGTTTTGACCACAGTTGACAACTTTTTCGGCGGCGATGGACGCTATCAAGTCAATATCGAAGATCGTGAATTCACGCCTACCGAGAACCGCGTGATACGTCTGTTGCTGGATCGATTAATGGCCGATCTGGCCGCTGCCTGGCAGGCTTCTCTGCCCCTGGACCTCGCTTTCATTCGATCCGAAGTGGACCCGCAGTTTGCAAATATCGCCGGCGCCGACGAGGCCGTTGCTGTCTCAGCTTTCAAAATAGAAATGGAAGGTGGTAGCGGGGTCATCCAAATTGTAATCCCGAATTCAATGCTCGAACCCATCAGGCATCTGGAGAGCCATGATGCAGGCGCCGAGCAAAATGACGTCGATCAGAACTGGATCAGAGCACTCAAGGATGGCATCAGACAGGCGGTCGTTGAGATCGATTGTTGCATGGCGCACACCAAGTTGTCTGTGAGTGATGTCCTGAAGCTGAACCCAGGGGACGTGATACCCGTTGAATTGAGCGAGATGGTCACGGTTCGGGCGATGCATACGCCGATATTCAGAGGCGTGATCGGAGTGTCCAATGGTCGCAATGCGGTCCAGTTCGTGACCCCGGTCGAGCGGCCCGATTATTCACATGATTAACGAGCAGGAGTCAGCACATGAACGAACATTCAACCGAAACCGATGCTGTGACTGAGCAGTCCGCGTCGACTGCTGCCGGTGATACCGCGTCCGAGCCAAGCAGCGATACGCAGCAGCAAGGCGGGTATGAGCGTGCCGAATTTCAGCACCTCGCCAATGACAATGGAACCCTGAGCACTGCAGAAGCCAACCTCGACGTCGTTCTGGACATTCCGGTCACATTATCGATGGAAGTAGGTCGAAAGGAAGTGCCAATACAGGATCTGCTGTCACTGAACAGGGGTTCCGTTGTCGAGCTCGATCGGATTGCTGGCGAGCCGATGGATGTGCTCATCAATGGAACATTGATCGCACATGGCGAGGTCGTTGTTATCAACGAGAAATTCGGCATCCGCCTGACCGATGTGATCAGCCCTGCCGAGCGCGTCAAGAAATTAAGATAGATGGAGCTGGCGCGGATTATGGCTATTTTTCGATGGGTCAGGCACAGCGTTTGCGGGTTGATGCTGTTTCCGTTCAGTGCTGCTGCTGTCGACGACGTGGAAAAATTGTCGTCAACCGCTACGCGATCTGCAGCCTTGAGCAACGAATATATGGGCTCGGGTTACCTGCTGCAGTTGATTGTCGGTCTGTTGTTTGTTCTGCTCTGTATAGTGGTGCTGGCCTGGTTGGCGAAACGCGTCAATCGCTTGCAGTCGTCATCGGACGGTGCCCTGCAGGTGCTGGGTGGTATCAGTATGGGCGCGCGGGAACGGCTGGTGCTCGTTCAGGTGGGCCCGACACAATTATTACTCGGTGTTGCCCCGGGCCGGATAAGCCTTTTGCACCAGCTCGATGAACCCGTGGAGGCGACGGGTTCGAGGGCCAGCAATGGTGTCGAAAGACTGCTGACCGGAAGTTTTTCCGATAAATTGACTGCGGCATTATCAAGGAGCAAGTGATGCAAAAAGTCAGACCTCTACTCACGATCGTCCTGATCTTGTCGTTCCAGGACGCCTGGTCAGCTCAAGGCTTTACCGCTTTCACGGTGACGCCCTCTGCGGATGGCGGCGAGACCTACAGCGTCACTCTCCAGATTCTCGCATTGATGACGGTGCTCAGTTTGCTGCCGGCAGCATTGATTATGACGACGTCTTTCACTCGTATCATCATCGTACTATCGATCTTGAGACAGGCACTCGGAACAGCACAGACGCCCTCCAACCAGATCCTGCTCGGTTTGTCATTGTTCTTGACTTTTTTCATCATGGCGCCCGTTTTTAGCAGTGCGTATCAGTCGGGTGTCAAGCCCTATCTGGATGAGGAGCTGAGCTCGGAAGTGGCGATGGAGAAAGCCTCTGAGCCTTTCTACCATTTCATGCTTGCGCAAACACGCGAGTCCGACCTGGCCCTTTTTGCAGACATTGCCGGACACGGGAAACTGGATCCAGCCAAGAAAGTTCCGTTCTCATTGCTATTGCCATCGTTTGTTACCAGTGAACTGAAAACGGCTTTCCAGATTGGTTTCTTGATCTTCATTCCGTTTCTGATCATTGATCTCGTTGTCGCCAGCGTGTTGATGTCGATGGGTATGATGATGCTGTCACCAATGATTATTTCTTTACCCTTCAAACTGATGCTGTTTGTGCTGATCGACGGCTGGTCGCTGGTGATGGGCACGATGGCTTCGAGCTTTTACGTGTGAAGCCGGTGATGCTTTCGCACCTACTTATGAACACTGGAGATTTCCATGACACCTGAAATGGTACTCGATGTCGGGCAAGAAGCGCTCTGGGTCACGGCATTGCTGGCGGCGCCATTGCTGATATCTGCATTGGCGGTCGGTTTGCTCGTCGGCATGGTACAGGCGGCCACCCAGATTCAGGAAATGACACTGACTTTCATACCCAAGCTGGCTGTTCTCGGAATCGCTCTGGTAGTCGCTGGCTCCTGGATGCTTGGCTTGATCTCTGATTTCTCGATCAATCTGATCGAGCGCATTCCTGAGCTGATTGGATGATGACCGCGGTTGTTAACATCACCGGTGCTGAACTGACCCACTGGCTGGCAAGCTTGCTGTGGCCGTTCATGCGAATTGGCGCGATGTTCACAGCGATGCCGGTGTTTTCGGCGCGCAGCGTGCCAGTGAGGACCCGCGTATTGCTGGCTTTGTTGATGGCGTGGCTTTTGGTGCCAGTCATACCTGCGCCGCCGATCATGGACCTGATCAGTGCCGAGGCAGTGCTGATCGGCGTGTATCAGGTGTTGATCGGTGTGGCGATGGGATTCATTCTGCAAATGGTCTTCTCTGCCTTCATCATCGCAGGTCAAGCTATCGCGATGACTATGGGTCTGGGTTTTGCTTCTATTGTCGATCCGCAGAATGGTGTCCAAGTACCGGTGGTCAGCCAGGCGATTCTGATCATGGTGACCCTCGTGTTTCTCGCGTTGAACGGGCATTTACTGTTGATCGAACTGCTCGCAAACAGTTTTCAACGATTGCCGGTAGGACCATTGGTGATATCACCCGACAGCCTTTGGCAACTCGTTTCCTGGGGGAGCAACATGTTTGTCGGTGCCATGCTGGTAGCTTTACCCGCTGTGGCGGCGCTGCTGTTGGTCAATCTGGCCTTCGGTGTGACTTCACGGGCCGCACCACAGCTGAATATCTTCGCTGTGGGTTTTCCAGCGATGATTATCGTCGGATTGGTATTCCTGATCCTGACCTTACCCAGCATTACCGACCATCTGAGCCGGTTAATGCTGCAGGCGGTCGGCCTGATCAACAGGATAGGCTGATCAATGGCCGTTGATACCGGACAGGAGCGTACCGAACAACCTACCCCGAAACGACTGCGGGAGGCACGTGAGAAAGGTCAGGTCCCGCGGTCGAAAGAGTTGAACAGTATGAGCCTGCTGATGGCAGCAGCGGGGGGATTCCTGCTGATGGGCGAGAGTCTGTTATCCGGTATGCGGGACATCATGAGCCGTGGCTTGTCGATAGAGCATGCACGCACCATCGACAAGCAGGTGATCGTCGAGACGTTAGGCAGCATGCTGATGCAGAGTTTGGGGGTTATCGCGCCAATCCTGGTTCTGCTAACGGTCGTAGTCATCATGACACCACTTGGTTTGGGCGGCTGGTCCTTCAGCACCAAGGCAATCAGTTTCAAGTGGGAAAAAATAGATCCAATCAAGGGCATTGGACGGATCTTCGCTTTGCGCGGTTTGATGGAGCTGGTCAAAGTGTTGGCGAAATTTGCGCTGGTTGCAGGGATCTCCGCCGCTATTTTGCTCTCGATGGTCCATGAAATACTCGAGCTGGGTACGGAATCGCTGCAATCTGCGCTGGCGCACGTCGCGAACCTGTGTGGCTGGTCATTTCTGGCTTCGAGCAGCGTACTGATCATCATTGCGGCGGTCGACGTGCCTTTCCAGCTCTGGCAGCATCGCAAGCAGTTACGGATGACCAAGCAGGAGGTCAAGGATGAGGCCAAAGAGACAGACGGTAGACCTGAAGTCAAGGCCAAGATCAGGTCCATGCAACAGCAATTATCACAGCGGCGCATGATGGAGGCCGTGCCTCAAGCGGATGTCGTGATCACCAACCCGACCCACTATGCAGTCGCGTTGCGTTACGATCAGTTCAGTATGGGGGCCCCTGTTCTTGTCGCTAAAGGCGTAGACCTCGTTGCGGCACGTATACGCATGCTAGCGGATCAACATGGTGTCGCAATTGTAGAAGCACCACCGCTGGCGCGAGCGCTTTATGCGAGCACTGAACTGAACCATGAGATTCCTGCAGGATTGTACGTGGCGGTCGCAAACGTGCTGTCTTACGTTTACCAGTTGAATGCAGCGGGTGTGAATGATGAGCCACCTGAGGCGCCTGATGAGCTGCCGATACCCGATGAATGGACAAATGTACTCAAGCCGGACGATGAATAAAGTCACAGGAGACATCCAATGAACTATACCGGCGCAATATCCACTGTGCGTGCCCTGCCATTGAC
>JARFQK010000394.1 GCA_029287815.1 Gammaproteobacteria bacterium | reverse complement strand
TTTCGCGGCTGAAGCCGCTCCTACCGTTGAGATGATGGTTCTTACAGAATCCTATTTGGCAATGCGCTGGCCTAAGGTCAGTCGTTGACCATCGGGATCGTGCAGGTCAAATTCTTTCATATACGCCGTTTCGATGATCGGGCTTACGTCGTATCCCTTGGCCCTTAGGTAGTGATGCGTCGCCGCTACATCATCGCTATAGAAATACAACCGGTTGAGACTGTTGCTGACCATTTGATCGCGCGCTGATGCTCGTTCGAGCATCAGCACAACCTCACCGGATCGTAGATGGACCCATTCCAGTCCAAGTTTACCTATGCGTTTATTCAATACGACAAACTGCAACGCCTGTTCATAGAAATTCAAGGACTGCTCGATATTAGAGCAATTGAGAACAGCAACACTCCCCGTTAAGCGCATGGGTCATCAGAACTTGAGTAGAACTGAACCCCAGGTGAATCCGCCGCCGAATGCCTCGAGCATCAGTGTCTCACCTTTCTTGATTCGGCCATCACGAACGGCGACATCCAAGGCCAACGGCACCGACGCAGCAGAAGTATTGCCGTGCATGTCAACCGTGATAACGACATTATCCAGAGAAAGGTTCAATTTTCTGGCGGTCGCATTGATGATACGGATATTGGCCTGATGCGGCACCAGCCAATCGATATCGCTTTTCTTCATGTTGTTGTGTTGCAGCGTTTCATCAACGATGCGGCCCAGCGTATTGACCGCCATCTTGAAGACTTCATTGCCTTTCATCGTGATGCCGCCGGAGCCCTCGAGCAGTTGGCGGTTGCCGGTCGAGACCCCATAAGGCACGGTCAGAAGGTGTTCATAACTGCCATCCGCATGAAGATGCGTTGACAAAATGCCAGTGTCCTGGTCGGCCTGTAGAATCACTGCGCCAGCACCGTCACCGAAAAGCACACACGTGTTTCGGTCCTTCCAATTGATAATGCGTGACAGTGTTTCCGCACCAATGACGAGTGCGCATTTTGATGTGCCTGCTTTGAAGAATTGGTCCGCGACACCAAGGCCATAAACAAAGCCGGTGCATACCGCCTGCACATCAAACGCTGGACAGCCATGAATGCCGAGTCGCTCCTGGAGCAAACAAGCAGTACTTGGAAAGACGCGGTCAGGTGTCGTTGTCGCTACAATGATCAGATCAATCTGATCGGCAGAGATTCCGGCAGCGTCGAGAGCTCTTTTTGCGGCTTGCTCAGCCAGATCCACGGTGAATTCATCATCCGCAGCAATATGCCGTTGGCGTATGCCGGTGCGATCACGGATCCACTCGTCGCTGGTTTCAACCATTTTCTCGAGATCCCGGTTGGTCAGAATCTTTTCGGGAAGATAGCCGCCAGTACCTGTTATACGTGCGTAACTCAAGCCGACTGTCTCTGCAGCAACGGTTGAATGTGTTCCTGAATCTTTTGGGGAACCGATTGATTGGCCTCGACAATAGCGTTTTCTATCGCGTTTGCAAATGCATTAACATCGGCTCCGCCGTGACTCTTGACGACAATGCCTTTGAGCCCTAACAAGCTCGCTCCGTTATACGCACTCGGATCTATGCGCTTTCTGAACGCCCTGAGCACCGGCAACGCAATCAACCCCGCTAACCTGTTATATAAGCCACGTTTGAATTCCTGCTTCATATAATAGCCAATCAGGCGCGCAACACCCTCGGCCGTTTTCAACGAGATGTTGCCCACGAAGCCATCGCAGACGACGACATCGACCTTGTCGCTATAGATGTCATCACCTTCAACGAAGCCAATATAATTCAATGGCGCGTCAACCAGAGATTCATCGGCAGCTTTGACCTGCGCATTACCTTTCATCGACTCAGAGCCGATATTCAATAGTCCGACACGCGGCCGTTGGACATTGTCGATCGCCTCGGTCAGAACCGAACCCATCACGGCAAACTGGAACAGATGCCCCGCGGTACAATCCACATTCGCTCCCAAATCCAACATTTGCGTATGGCCATCCTTCGACGGAATGGTCGTACAGATCGCGGGACGGTCGATGCCCGGCAGGGTTTTGAGTACAAATTTTGCAATCGCCATCAAAGCTCCAGTGTTGCCTGCACTCACGGCCGCATCCGCAATGCCCTGATGGACGAGGTTGATCGCAACGCGCATGGACGAGTCTTTCTTTTTGCGCATTGCCATGGCTGGCTCATCGCTCATTTCCACTACTTCGGAGGCGTGTTGAACGCGGAGCCTGTCGTGCAATTGAATATTATGCCTTTGTGCACAATCACGCAAACGCTCCTGATCGCCGACCAGAACCATGCTGAGATTGTCACGCTTGGCAATAACTTTTGCGGCGGCTGGGATAACGACTTCAGGACCGAAGTCACCGCCCATGGCATCGAGCGCGATAACCACCGAGTCAGGCATTGTAGCCCTGCGCTGAAGACAAGACCCGGGGATTAATCTTCGAACTCGTTTTCGGTTTCAACGACCTTACGCCCGCGGTAGTAACCGTCGGGTGAGACGTGATGACGCAAATGGGTCTCGCCCGACGTCGAATCGACGGACAGCGTCTTGTTAGTAATTGCGTCATGCGAACGACGCATGCCGCGTCTCGAACGTGTTTTTCTGTTCTGTTGTACAGCCACGGGTCTCTCCTGTGTTTCAATGCATTAAGGAAACTCTGATCGATTCAGAGTTTCCGCGGCGCCTGGACGCGCCGCCATTTTTTATCGCCTCTAGCGATTGAAAATGGAGGGAAACAGAAAATCGCATTTTATGTTTCCCGTGCTCTGATAATTCAGGAATGAATTATTCAGAGCTTCCTCAGTTCATTAAATCTTTCAGCGCCGCAAACGGTTTATAGGTGTCGGTTTGCGCGTTTCGATCATTCTGATGCTGTCGCAGAATTTCCGAGCATTCTCGATCATGCTTGGCAACAATCGGAAGCGACAGCAAAAGCTCGTCCTCGACCAGCTCGATTAATGACTGCTCACCATCAGTCAACACCAAAGGTTCAAACTCTTTCGGTAGCAGACTCGCCTCGTCTTCATCGACGACCAGCCCAAAACGGAACCCACTGTCGATGTGCTGGTTCACCGGATTCAGGCAACGTTCGCAACGCAACGCGAGCTCGGCCACTACCTGACCATCCAGACATCGCGTTCCGGCACTGACACCAAACTTCAGCCTTACCTCGACCTCACCGCTGTGATCGCAAATTATGTCGCGCAGCCGCTCGAATCTGGAAACCGGCCAGCGGCCCTGATAACAGGTGTTTCTCTGAACTTCTTTCAGAAAATCAGCGCTCTCAGGCAGTTTACTCTGCATAATCGGCGAAGTTTAATGGAAACTCGGGAATGTGTAAATATTGTATAGATATCAACAAGTTCTGACCAACACTGAGAGGAAAGTTCAGTCAAGGATGGATTCGTATAAAATATCGTTATGAAACTGGTACTTGCCTCTACATCACCCTACCGCAAAACGCTGCTGGATCGACTGCATTTACCCTTCGAGTGTGACAAACCTGATATTGTCGAGTCCCGCTTGGAGCATGAGTCCGTCGACCAAATGGTGGTCAGACTGGCCCGTTCAAAAGCGGAGGCAGTCGCCGACAGGCATCGCGACGCGTTGATCATTGGCTCGGATCAGAGCGCTGAACTCAATGGCCGACCGCTGTCGAAACCCGGCAATTTTTCGAATGCGTTCAAGCAGCTTCAAAGAGCTTCCGGGCAGCGCATTGTGTTTCAGACTGGTCTGTGCTTGCTAAACAGCCAGACCGGCAACAGCCAGGCCGTGTGTGTCCCCTACGCCGTTGTTTTCAGACAGCTAACAGACGACATGATCGAACATTATTTGCAGAAAGAGCAGCCCTACGATTGTGCTGGGAGCTTCAAATCGGAGGGCCTGGGAATCGCCCTGTTCGAGAAATTCGAGGGCGAAGACCCGAATACGCTCGTCGGTCTACCCCTGATCAAACTGATTTCGATGCTGGAAATCGAAGGGTTCGATGTGCTTGGCGATCATGAATGAACGCGCAATGCCGGCGACGTGCAGGCTGCGCCGTGCGCACCATTGAGCAGGCAAGGCTGCCCTGGTGCGGGCGTTCGGTGCGCATGGCGCACCCTACGGCACTTTGGTCTATCCACCGATGAACGCAGATGGACACGGATAAAATCAGAGATTTGTTGGATCCTATTAAACCGTGGCGTAATGCCGCGCCGGGACAGGCAAACATCCGTGTTAATCTGTGTTCATCTGTGGACTTGATAAGAAAAACCACTATCTATCGACGCATTTGCTAATAGAAAGGGCTGTGAAGCAGCAATCTTCATCGGTAGAGATTACGCGAGATTGAGGAGATTGCTTCGCTGCGCTCGCAATGACGCTGTGCTCTTGGCATCGACCAGCGCATCAGCTGCGCTGGCGCATTTTCATCACGCCGCCGGATTTTTCAACTTTCAGTTTTCCGAGGAAGGACATACCCAACAGGATCGGACCAGGATGATTACCATCGATCACCATAGCCTCGACATTCCTCAGCTTGATTTTGCCGAGTGAAACGGATTTAAGCCGAACCCGGTAACCCTCGACCAGATCAGAGGCAGTGCTGACGACTGCGCGCTCGCCGGTCATACGATAGTCGATACCGAGATCTCTGGCCTGGGTTTTGTTCATTGCGACGGTCGTCGCACCGGTATCGACCAGAAAACGCACGGTACGGCCATTGATCGTACCGATCGAACGAAACATACCGCGGTCATCGGCGTACACCTTCTCCTCGAGTTGCTCGGGCCTGGCGTAGGTCAAAGATATCGCACCGCCCGGTTTATAGCTTTTCCGCTGGCCATCGACCTCGAGCACGGCCTTTTTGCTGTCCGCTTCGATCAATTTGACGCCTTCGGGGCTGGTTTCGCCCGAAGACAGCATACGCCGCTGGCCGTCGATCAGAACGATCGCCTTGCCACCAAATAACGCCTGCACCTCGATTTGCATTGCTGCTAGCGCAGCATCGGCTAGCAATGACACGACAGCGGTCAACAAAAGGCCAGAAATGTTTCGCATGATACTACCTGAAAATAAATAAGCCCCTGGATGATAGCCAGCGCGATAACACCGGCGACAACATCATCGAGCATGATGCCCAGGCCGCCAGTGATGGCTCTGTCGAACCACGAAATCGGCCAGGGCTTCAACGCATCCAACAGCCTGAATAACAGGAAACCGATCACGACCGGCAACCAGCCTTCGGGGGCTGCGACCATGGTTATTAGATAGCCTACAATCTCATCGATCACAATCGCTGGGTGATCATGAACACCCAGTCTTTCTGCAGTGTAGGTACAAATCCAGATGCCGACGATAAAAAGACAAGCCGTTATCAACAAGTAGCTGACCAGCGGCAAGCCCTGCATCAACAGGTACAGCAACACCCCGACAACGGTGCCTGCAGTGCCTGGCGCCCAGGGCGACAATCCGCTACCAAACCCCAACGCGAGCAGAATCACAGGATTACGCAGCTGCCTGGTCTCGATACTGTTCATGACACGAAGTGTTGGTAACCTGATTGATCAACTAAGTATTCAGCACCACTCGGGTCGACTATTCTGAGCGATCGCTGTTCGACTATGACACCTATCCGCGTCAGTGGTAGCGCCAGTTCACTGGAAAGCCGCATCAACTCGTTGTCCTTATCCGGCGCAACGACCAGACAGAGTTCATAATCGTCACCGCCGGCCAGCACCAGATCCCAATCGAGGGCATCGCGGCCACCGGCATGGGCGATGAGCTGGCGCGACAAAGGTATCCTGTCTTTATAGACTGTAGCACCACACTGACTGGCTGCAAGAACATGACCCAGATCCGCGACCAAACCGTCCGAGATATCGATTGCACAGCGGCAAAATTCGGCGACCCGGACGCCAAGCTCAACCCTGGGCTCGGGCCGGTTGAGCCGATTGACCAACCAGGCTTCGTCGTCACCCGCGATCGGACTTCGCTGCAGTATCTTCAATCCTGCTGCCGCGTCGCCCAGGGTACCCGACACATAGATGAGATCGCCGGGCTGAGCACGGTCGCGGCGCATGCTGCGCTCGTCATCGATCAGACCCAAGGCCTGAACGGTTAAACTCAGGGGGCCCTGGCAGGTATCACCCCCGATCAGTTCAGCGTCGAATCTGCCAGCCATGCGTTTGAACGCGTCAGCGAACGACTTGATCCAGCGCTGATCGACATGCGGCATCGACAACGCCAGCGTCAACCAGGCCGGTGTTGCGCCGATCGCAGCCAGATCACTCAGATTGACCGCCACCGCTTTGACGGCAATATCATCGGGCGCTGTGCGCGGCGGAAAATGCACGCCATCGATCAGCGTGTCGGTCGTGATCGCGAGCCGCTTGCCCGCCGGTATCGACGTGATCGCACAGTCGTCGCCGATACCGAGCAGGACATCGGTCCGCTTCTTCGGTGACTGAAAATAGCGTTGGATTAGATCGAATTCGCCTGAAGCCATCACCCGGGACTAACCGGCATGCTGCACGAAGGCGGACGCATCATCCGTTGAACCCTTTCATCTCTCAAAAACATAAATCGAATTGAACGGTGCACGGTGCGGTTACAGTTTGTCCGATTGGTTTTACCAACATGCGGGCTAAGCCGATGCGGTCTCTTGCTCACGCGTGTCTCGCGCGACCTTGTCCAGCACTGCGTTGACAAAGGTATGGCTTTTTTCGGCACAGAATTTCTTGCTCAGAACCACGGCCTCGTTCAGCACGACCCGGTACGGCACGTCCAGACGTTTCAGGAATTCGTACGTCGCGACCCGGAGTATTGCGCGTTCGACTGGATCGACCGCGTTAATCCTGCGTGGCATGTGCTGCTCCAGCGCCGCATCGATTACCTCGACATTCTGCACCACGCCGAGCAACAATTCAGTGAAGTAGTCCTGATCAACCGAGTTCACGTCGTTTTCCTCGATGAACTGCTGTTTGATACCATCGATATCATCAGCGGTCATCTGCCACTGATAGGTCGCCTGCATCGCCAAGCGTCTTGCCCTGCCGCGCGCTTTGGCGAGACTGATTTTTTGTGACATTAGTCCAGCTGCGCCATCAGATTGACCATCTCGATCGCACCGGCCGCGGCTTCGCCGCCTTTGTTACCGGCCTTGGTTCCGGCACGCTCGATAGCCTGTTCGATCGTATCCGTGGTCAGGATGCCATTGATCACCGGAATTCCGTGATCGAGCGCTATCGCCGACAGGCCTTTTGCCGACTCGTTTGCAACGATGTCAAAATGCGGGGTCGCGCCCCGAATCACCGCACCCAGCGCGATGATCGCATTATAATTCCCGGTCTGCGCCAGACCCTGGACGGCAATAGGAATTTCAAAGGCGCCGGGCGTTTTCACCACCGTGATCGCCGCCGCGTCCACGCCGTGGCGCTGCAAGGTATCGACAGCAGCAGCAAGCAGGCTTTCGACGATAAAACCGTTGAAGCGTGAACAGACAATGGCGAAGCGGCCTTGCGTGTACTGCAGACTGCCTTCGATAGAATTGATTTCACTCATTGGAATCTTGATCTCCACTAACATACTCGACGATTTCGAGGTTGAAACCAGCCAGGCCATGATACACCTTCGGCGCCGACATCAAACGCATTTTCCTGACGCCCAGATCCATCAGCATCTGAGCACCGACGCCGTCTTTGCGCAAATCGGGTTTCTGCTCAACCGCCTCGCTCTGTGTCGTCGGATGACGCAACATCCAGTTGATGATCGCTTTATCCTGGTCCGGCTGGCGTATTACGATAACGACACCGCAGTCGGATTCTGAGACTTGCCTCAAGGCTGAGCGCAATGGCCAGCCTTTCGCGTGGGTCGAACCCAGCACGTCGATCAGCGTATTTTCGACATGCACTCTGACCAACACCGGTTCGTCATCGGTGATTTCGCCACGAACCAGCGCAAAATGCACGCCACCATCGAGAGCATTCTGATAGGCATGCAGCCTGAACACCCCAAACTCGGTATCGAAGTCGCTCTCGGCAACACGCGCGACAGTTTTTTCATTTTTGATGCGGTAGCTGATCAAGTCTTCGATCGTGCCAATCTTCAGCTGATGCTCCTGCGCAAAGCTCTCCAGGTCGGGGCGTCTTGCCATAGTTCCGTCTTCGTTGAGAATTTCGACGATGACCGCGCTGGGCTCGTGACCAGCAAGCCGTGCCAGATCACAACCGGCCTCGGTATGCCCTGCCCTGACCAGTACACCACCTGGCTGAGCCATCAACGGGAAGATATGGCCAGGCTGAACGATATCATTCGGGCCAGCATCGTCTTTGACGGCAGCTCTGATCGTCGTCGCTCGATCGGCCGCCGAGATCCCGGTCGAGACACCCTGAGCCGCCTCGATGGATACGGTAAAATTGGTGCCGTGTACGTCCCCAGTCGACCCCACCATCAAGGGCAACTTCAACTGTTGGCAGCGCTCCTGTGTCAGCGTCAGGCAGATCAAGCCGCGTCCATAACGCGCCATGAAGTTGATGTCTTCCGGGGAAACGAGATTGGCCGCCATCACTAGATCACCCTCGTTTTCGCGGTCTTCATCATCCATGATGATCACCATTTTGCCTTGGCGAAAATCCTCAATAACCTCTTCAATCGTATTCAATGTCATCGCCTTCCACTTGGTTCGGCTACTTCACGAAACCGGCTCGCGTCAACAACGCGATATCGACCTTGCGTTTATCATCCTCATCCATGTTCAATAGCAGCGATTCAAGATAGCGTGCCACCAGGTCGACTTCGAGATTGACCTTCGTGCCCGGGCTATAGTGCTGGATGATCGTGCGATTCTGCGTGTGTGGTACGATGTTCAGGCCGATCGTATTGCCATTGACCGAATTCACGGTCAGGCTGGTCCCATCAATACTGATCGAGCCTTTCACGGCAACATATTTCTTCAGCGCAACAGGCACGGCTATTTCCAGGCGGATCGACCGCGCATCCTCGGACTTGCTGACGACGGTACCCAGCCCGTCGACATGACCACTGACAAGATGCCCCCCCATCCGCGTGGTCGGCAACATCGCCTTTTCCAGGTTGACCGCGCTACCGACCTTGAGGTCTTTGAGTGACGTCAAGCCAATGGTCTCGGTGGAAACATCGGTCGCAAATGCATCAGCATCGTATTGAACGACGGTCAGACAGACACCATTGACCGCGATACTATCACCAACATGCACATCGCTCATGTCCAGGTCGCCTGCCGCGATTACGAAGCGCAAGTCACCCGCGATCGGATCCAGGCGCTTCACCGCACCCACAGCTTCGATAATTCCAGTAAACATATGATCGTCAGCCCGAAACGGATTTGAGTTTTACAAGATCGACAGTATAACTGCTCATCGGCATGGCCGAGGCATTGTTGAATTCCACTCCCGCCATCACGCCAGCCCTGGCGATGTCTTCTGCGCTATCGAAAACATCATAAGCGGTGTACATTGCACCGAGCGCATAGTCGGCCCCAGCGCCGATAGCCCAGAACTTCTTGTACTCGCAGACCTCACGTAAAGAGTGCACGCCAAAGATGCCGTGCGGACATGCAATCAAGGCGTCGATCTGGGTCGATTCGTAAGGGTCATCTTCTTCATCCTTTGCATTCAGAAAGTACTTGTCTTTCAATATCGGATGCAGTGAACGAAAAGTCTCGAACACGGCGAGCCGCGATGCAAAATCGACGCGGATCTCGTCCTGTTTCAGGATGCTTTCCATCACCAGCTGGTGAGCGGCACTGCCGACGATGCCCAGATAGCTGTCGCCGTGAACCAGGATCTTATCATGCCCGACTTCATAATCTGCGCCCATGCGCAGATCGCCGAAACTGGTCAAGCTATCCGCGGCGATGCAAACCTGCCCCGCCTTCTTTGCAACGACAATCGTCGACATATCTACTCCACTCAAATGTTAGTCGCGCACCGGCACTGCCGTTATCCGCAAGTCGCTGCCGAGGTGGCGCACGTCCTGGATGTCGAGCCGTATTCGGTCGGCCATGCGCTCGAGGCCATCAATGTTGAATAAGCCTCGAGCGCCGCTACCCATAAGATGCGGCGCGACATAGACAACGATTTCGTCGACCAGTTTGTGCTGCAGTAACGCACCGCACAAGGTCGCGCCGGCTTCGACATGCACTTCGTTTGCCTCGGCCTCAGTCAGCCAGTCAATGACGCTATCAAGGTCCAGCCGGCCGTCCTTCGAATTCAGTCGGACAACCTCACAACAAGGGACTGCCCCGCCATGCTGCGTCGTCAACACAGTGGTTTTACCCGCCAGTTTCAGCATGTTCGCATCCGGCGGGAAGCGCAGGTGACTGTCGAGCACGACCCGGCGTGGTTGCCGCACAAGACCACGAATGTCGAGCTGCTCTGCGGTCAAACGCACATTCAGCGAAGGGTTATCCTGTATGACCGTATCGACACCCGTCAAAATGACCGAGCTTCTGGCGCGCAGCCGTTGCACATCTGTGCGTGCC
>JARFQK010000300.1 GCA_029287815.1 Gammaproteobacteria bacterium | reverse complement strand
TTTAGTGATGGTGAAACTTGCGTCGAGGTCATGGAGAACGTGCGCGGGCGTGACGTGTTCATCATTCAGCCAACGAGTACGCCGGTCAACGAGCACCTGATGGAGCTGATCGTGATGATCGATGCGATGCGTCGGGCATCTGCAGCCCGGGTGACGGCCGTGATGCCTTACTTCGGGTATTCTCGTCAGGACCGCAAACCCAGGTCGGCGCGTGTGCCGATTACCGCAAAAGTCGTCGCGAACATGTTGACCAGCGTGCACCTCGATCGGTTGCTGACTGTGGATTTGCACGCTGACCAAATTCAAGGTTTTTTCGATATCCCGCTGGACAACGTCTACGCATCGCCGATCCTGCTGGCTGATGTGTGGCAACAGAGTTATCCGAATCTGCTGGTAGTATCGCCAGATGGGGGTGGTGTGGTTCGAGCGCGCGCTCTTGCAAAAAGGCTGGGCGATGCGGATCTGGCGATCATCGACAAACGTCGTCCCAAGGCCAACCAGTCCGAGGTGATGAACATCATCGGCGAAGTCGAGGGCATGAATTGTGTGATCGTCGATGATCTCGTCGATACCGCCGGTACCCTGTGCAAGGCAGCCGCAGCGCTGATGGATGCCGGTGCAGAAACTGTCGCGGCGTATTGCACGCATCCAGTACTGTCGGGCAGGGCCATAGAGAACATCGATAATTCGAGGTTGAATGAGCTGGTCGTGACCAACACGATACAGTTGAGTGAAGAGGCCAAGCAATGTAAGCGTATTCGCCAGGTATCAATCGCTACGATGCTGGCGGAGACCATTCGTCGTATTCACGACGAAGAATCGGTCAGTGAAATGTACATTGATTGATCTAAGGAAGCTCTGAATTGATCAGAGTCTCCTTAACTGAATTCAGACCATGCATTTTGCGAACGGTCAGAACGAAAAGGTCATGCGGCAAGCCCGGCCTTTTCAACAGGTATCTTCTCTGGTCGCGGGGAAGATTCGAGCTAAACGCGGTTCTTGCATCTGCAGTGACAGATCGATCGCCGCATAACGGAGTAAATCATGAGTATTGTATTGAATGCCGAAACGCGTACGGACAAGGGGAAAGGTGCGAGCCGCCGCCTGCGTCGAGCGCACAGACTGCCTGCCATTGTCTATGGTGCTGGCAAAGATCCGGAAAGCCTCACGCTGGAGCAAAAGGATGTTCAGCACGGATTGCAGAACGAAGCGTTTTACACGCAGATTCTCGAGCTGAATGTCGATGGGAAAAAGCAGGATGTATTGTTGCGCGATCTGCAGCATCATCCCTACAAACAGGAAATCCTGCATATCGACTTCCAGCGCGTCGAAGCCAAGAAAGAAGTCCACGTCAACGTGCCACTGCACTTCATCAATGAAGAGAATGCACCCGGTGTCAAACAGGAAGGCGGTGCGATCAGTCACGTGGTCTCAGAAGTGGAAGTGGTCTGTCTGCCGAAAGACATACCCGAGTACATCGAAGTCGACTTCAGTGAAATGCACATGGGCGAAATCCTGCATCTTTCTGATCTGAAGCTGCCTGCCGGTGTCGAAGTGTTTGCACTGAAGCAGGGAGAAGAGCACGACACCGCGGTTGCGACCATTCATGCGCGCAAGGGTGGCGCAGAACCCGGTGCTGCAGAGGAAGGTGAAGCAGAGACTGGCGAAGAGGGTGGTGAGTCATAAGGCGAGCGCGTTTAGCCCGCTGGTGACTTTGCTACGCACGGTGAGTCTCGGTGTCAGCGCTTTCGTTTGATATCAAGCTGATCGTCGGGCTCGGCAACCCCGGTCCAAAGTACACTGAGACCCGGCATAACGCCGGGTTTTGGTTTGTTGAAGCGCTGGCTGACCAGTGTCGTACCCGCTTCCTGCCTGAGAAGAAGTTTCACGGCGAAGCCGCACGCGTCACTATGGGCGGCAGGGATATCTGGCTGTTAAAGCCGATGACGTTCATGAACCGCAGCGGTCTCGCTGTCGTCAGCCTCGCTGCGTTCTTTAAGATCGCACCGCAAAGCATACTGGTGGTTCACGATGAAATCGACCTGAGACCGGGTATCGCCCGCTTGAAGAGCGGCGGCGGCCACGGCGGGCACAACGGCCTGCGTGATATCGTCGCGCACCTCGGGACGAAGGAGTTTCAGCGCCTACGCATCGGCGTCGGTCATCCGGGCGACAAGCACCTGGTGGTCGATTATGTACTGAAACGCGCAGATGCGCAGGACCAGCAGGCCATCGAAACCGCGATCGATGATGCACTGCGGGTAATGCCAAAGATCGCGGCCGGCGAGTGGGAAAAAGCGATGCATCAGTTGCACACGCAATCCCAGTGAACACTGCAGAAGTAAGGTGCGCCGCGCGCACCAGCAAAGCAGGTAGCCTGGATGAGTGAAACGGAATCCGGGAAAGCTGCAGCAAAGCAGGTGACCCCGGCAAAGCGAAACGAAATCCGGAAATTTGTAATCACAGTAAAAAGTAACAAAGGCACCATTATTTGTCTGAACAGCGCCATCTCGCGAACTGTTCGCCAAATCTATCAGAGGTTTTGAGAAGTGGGATTCAAATGCGGTATCGTCGGCCTGCCTAACGTCGGCAAATCAACCTTGTTCAATGCGCTGACCAAGGCCGGTATCCAGGCAGAGAACTATCCGTTCTGTACCATCGAACCGAATGTCGGCGTCGTTGAAATGCCCGATCCTCGGTTGCAGGCAATCGCGGCCATCGTCAATCCGAAAAAGATCATTCCTGCCGTGATGGAATTCGTCGATATTGCCGGCCTGGTCGCGGGCGCATCCAAAGGTGAGGGACTGGGCAACCAGTTCCTGGCGAATATTCGTGAAACTGATGCGATCGCCCACGTGGTGCGCTGCTTCGAGAACACCGACATCGTCCATGTCGACGGCAAGATCAACCCAGAGGGCGACATCGAAGTCATCGACACAGAACTCGCGCTCGCTGATCTGGAAACGGTCGAAAAAGCGGTCAACCGGGTCGGGCGCGTCGCCAACAGCGGTGACAAGCAGGCCAAGGCCAAGCTGGTGGTTTTGCAACGGGTGCAGGAGCAGCTGAACGAGGGCAAGCCGGCCCGCGCGCTCGGCCTGTCGGCGGAAGAGGCAGAGCAGCTCAGGGATCTGTTCTTACTGACGATGAAGCCGGTGATGTATATCGCAAATGTGAATGAGGATGGTTTTGAAAATAATCCCTATCTCGATACTGTCAACGCGCACGCCGAGCAGGAAGATGCCGTCGTCGTGCCTATCTGTGCCGCGATCGAGGCCGAGCTGGTCGAGCTTGACGATGATGAAAAGCAGGAGTTCCTGCAGGAGCTCGGACTCGATGAGCCCGGCCTGAACCGCGTGATTCGCGGCGGTTACCAGCTACTCAATTTGCAGACCTACTTCACTGCCGGCGAAAAGGAGGTTCGGGCCTGGACAGTCCCGGTGGGCGCGACCGCACCCAAGGCTGCGGCCGTGATCCACACTGATTTCGAACGCGGTTTCATCCGCGCCGAGACCATCAGCTACGACGATTTCATTGCCTGCGGCGGCGAACACGGCGCCCGCGAAGCCGGGAAACTGCGCATCGAAGGCAAGGACTATGTCGTCCACGACGGCGACGTAATGCACTTCCGCTTCAACGTTTAGGCGTGTTGGACACCCGACCGGTAGGAGCGGCTTCAGCCGCGATCAGTGCGAGCCGCACACATCCCATCAGTGCTGCGAAGGCGCACTGTTGCCCGGAAAAATAATCGCCAAGTTTTCGCTCAATGCGGCATTTCTCACCGTTCAACGACCAGGCCACAAGCGTTCAGGCAGCCGCTCGCCTACCATCATCTCGGTAGTCGCTCAACTACCGGCATGGCGGCAGTCTCTCAACTATCGTCATCCCGGTATGTTTTTAGTCAGCCGGGATCGAGTGTCTTAGGTCCTAAAAATACCCTATCCCAGCCAGCAACTTTCAGGGATAACATCCCTGCGCCGATAAGACCAGGCTATTTCGAATAGCAATCGGTAAAAGCAGAAACCCAACGTCCTGGCAAACCCACTCCGCACAACAGTCCCAGTGCAGAGACATGCAATTGACAAAAAGCCCCCAAACCGCGACAATTTGCCCCCTTTCGGCAGTCTCTGTCAGGCGTCCAAACCGAACATGGCTATGTAGCTCAGTTGGTTAGAGCACAGCATTCATAATGCTGGGGTCGGTGGTTCAAGTCCACCCATAGCCACCATTAAAGCTTTTTATAATCAATAAGCTACTCTGCTTATACAGCAGCCTGCTTCAACGAAGCATAATCAGTGCGAGGCTTTTGCAGGATTCTGCTCCGCAAACCCGGCACCGTCAGAGATCTGAACTACCAACTCAAACAACCCTGCTACCGTAACCGGGGCAGCAGTTATGCAACACTAGCAAAGCGCATATATCACTTGATGCTGATCGAAAACCAGTCGTATGCGCTGGGGATTCGCGGCATGAATTCAGCAGCCAAACGCCCGAATATCCATTGCAAAATGTAAGAACCGGGTCTTGCCGCACCACAATGATCCAGCCAACGCACACGTCCTTTTAAGCTGCCTGATTCCCTAGAGAACCAAGCTTGTCAAGCGTATCAGGGAATTTACGCACCATCAAAATCAAGGCGGACGCTTGCGCATTAGGTTTGGCACGGCCCTGTTCCCAATTCTCGAGTGTGCGTACGGATACACGCAGTCGGCGTGCGAAGACCGCGCGTGAGACATGCAACTGCTCACGCGTATCACGGATTAGATCAGCATCTACTTCCAAAGGTGGCAGCTCGTCCACCTCATGAGAGCGCAGCGTGATCTTGCTTTTTCGATGCGCCTGCATCGACTCGACACCTTCCATCAATTCATCAAATAGTCTACGTTTCTTGCTCATCTCTTATGTCTCCTGGCCTGCAACTCAGCATTAATCGCTTTTTTGAGTGCATTTTTCTCGTCGGCTGTCAGATCTGATGCCTCGACTTTGTCGTATAGCGTGAACAGCCAAATCTGGTGTTCAGCAGTCAGGTAACAATAAATAACCCTCAAGCCTCCACGCTTGCCCTTACCTCGCCGGGGATCTTCCCAGCGGATTTTCCGAAAACCACCAGCTCCAGGCATGACATCACCTGCTTCGGGGTTCTCCAATAGCGTTCTCTGTAACGCCCGATACGCATCATCGTTCAAATACTCTGGAAGCAGACGATTGAAAAGCGGGGTCTCGAAGAAAACCAGTTACATTGACTAAATATACGCAAATTGCGTATATTTGCAATGATTCTGCAGTGTGTGCGGCGGCAGGAAAGTTATCGCCCGCATCAAAGATCCTTGGTGATCAGGAAAACACTGACGCACCAGCGCGGTAAAGGGCTGAACCTTGAAGCCACCGGGTTGTCCTAGATCAGGGCACCACCTCAGGGGGACTTGTTCAGCTGAGATACGGAAGCTGGTCAGGCCACACGCCTTTGGCTGTGACCCTGACAGAGAGGCAGCCCAGAAACAATGCGCCCCGCGATTGCGGGGCTTTCAGTTTCGGCTCGACAGGCCGTTTCTGGCCGCACTCGGAGTAACAGCCTTCACATAGCAGGGCTTTCTAAGCCCAGCCTGGGTGTCTGCACCTGATCCCATAGTGGCCTATTCATAATCATTAATATTAGTCGGGACTGAAATACCGCCATCGACCCACAAGAGACGATCAACCATGTGTAAAAAATTCAAGACGCTTTACAGCTCACAACCGCAATTTTGTCAATGATTCTTTACAGTTTAAAAAGCCACTGAACTACTTATATTTAGTTATCTAATTGATTGTCGGTCGCTTCCCAAATTTGGCGCAGCTATTGCATTGCTGTTAAAACTGTCTCTCGTCGCAATGGCGGGTAAAAATTAAAAAAATAGGGGAAGGGAAAATGGCTTTCAAACACACCTTATGCTTAGTTGGTATCGGTTTACTGACGACCCATCACACGGCCTATGCTGGAACGCTTTACACCATCGAAACGCTGGGTTTTTACGACACGCTGCACACGCGCGATGACGGCTATCAATTCAATAGAGCGGAACAGCTCAACCAGGCCGGTCAAGTCAGTGGTGAAGCCAAGCGTTATAATGGCGGCAGTACGGATTTGGGGCAAAGCGCTTGGCTGTACAATGGCAGCCGCACGCGCAACATTGGCCTCACCGGCAACGAACACACGCGTGAAGACGGCTATCAAAACAATCGTGCGGAACAGCTAAACGAGGCGGGCCAGGTGTCTGGTACGGCCACGCGCTATAATGGCGGCAGTACGTATTTGGGGCAAAGCGTCTGGCTGTACAATGGCAGGCACACGCGCAATATTGGTCTTACCGACAGCGAACACACGCGTGAAGACGACTATCAATTCAGTTTCGAGACGGGACTCAACGAGGCCGGCCAGGTGATTGGTAACGCCCATCGTTGGAACGGGGGTAGTACGGAGTTGGGGCGAAGCGCCTGGCTGTATGGTGGCGGCCGCACGCGCAACATTGGCCTTACCGACAGCGAACACACGCGCGATGACGGCTATCGGTTTAGTTCTGCGACTACGCTCAACCAGGCCGGCCAGGTGCTTGTTTATGCTGACCGCTATAATGGCGGCAGCACGGGTTTGGGGACAAGCGCCTGGCTATATGACGGTGGCAGTATGCGCAACATTGGCCTCACCGGCAACGAACACACGCGCGATGACGGCTATCAAATGAGTATTCCGCTCGAGCTTAATGAAGCCGGCCTAGTGGGTGGTGTCGCTGAGCGCTATAACGGCGGCAGCACGTATTTGGGGCAAAGCGCTTGGCTGTATAACGGCAGCCGCACGCTCACGATTGGCCTCACCGGCAGCGAACACACGCGCGATGACGGCTATCAATCGAATTCTGTGCATCAGCTCAATGAGGCCGGCCAGGTGCTTGGGCAAGCCAAGCGCTATAACGGTGGCAGTACAGATTTGGGGCAGAGCGTCTGGCTGTACAATGGCAGCCGCACACGCAACATTGGCCTCACCGACAGCGAACACACGCGCGATGACGGCTATCAAGTCAGTGTTTGGCGAAATCTCAACCAGGCCGGCCAGGTGCTTGGTCAAGCCAGGCGCTATAATGGCGGCAGTACGGATTTGGGGCAAAGCGCTTGGCTGTACAATGGCAGCCGCACGCGCAACATTGGCCTCACCGGCAACGAACACACGCGCGACGACGGCTATCAAAACAATCGTGCGGAACAGCTAAACGAGGCGGGCCATGTGTCTGGTACGGCCACGCGCTATAACGACTGTCTCTTATACACATCTGACGCTGCCGACGAGTTGACCTGAGTGTAGATCGCGGTGGTGGGCGTGTCAGTAAGAGAGGGGGGGGGGGGGGGGGGGGGGGGGGGGGGGGGGGGGGGGGGGGGGGGGGGGGGGG
>JARFQK010000292.1 GCA_029287815.1 Gammaproteobacteria bacterium | reverse complement strand
ATCCAGAACAATAGATACATGAAAAAAGTCACAATCATACCCCCGGCACCCAATGCTGCTAGGAAATACAATGGTGACCACGTCGATACGTCCTTTTGAGTGAACATCACACACCTCTCGTTTAATAGCTAATACCGCTATTTTAGAGAGGCGTTGCAGAATCCTGAGTAACTAAGTCACACTGCCAGCACACTCTGTGACCTTGTCACACAGTCGTACACAGTAAAGAGGGGGCTTTGCCCCCTCAAAGTTGCGGTACCGCTGCCTTGCTATCGAGCCGATCCGGCTTCAATCCGTCCTTGCCCGCATGTTGCGATGGCGAACAAAGGCTGCATTCATTCGAGTTCGGTTCGCCGCTGGAACCGCTCGAGCAGGTTGTGCCGGTGAAAAGTGCGGGTTAATGCTCCTCGGGTGACCAGCGCCTGTGGTTCGCGGTGGTAATCGCCAGCAGCCCCAGTCCCGCCCACAGGAACCCAATAGCCAGCCACTGCCAGAAGGAGAAGCTGAACCAGAACGGCACGCCCATGGCCCTCCAGCTGGTATTGACCCAGCCCAGGTCGCGTTGCTCTAGATAAAGCCAGAATTGCGTAATACCCACGGCCAGCAATGGGCTTGTGATCAGCAGTATCGGTAACACAAAGCCTTTACGGTGGAGCATCGCCAGCACAAACAAGAGCAGGATGCCGGTGTACAGACCAAAGAATGTCAGGATGCCGAGAGCCTCATGGGCTTTGTCGACCGATGCCGATAAATCCCGGATCAGCAACCGTTCCAGACCCGTCAGTGCTCCGCAGATCAGACCGATGCGCAGTGATACAATTGCAGCAGCCGTCGCAAAAGCATGTGTGCGCTCGACATTCCTGCTCAACGCGGACACATAGGGCCACAGCAGGATCATCGCCAGGCTCAGCGCTGCGGCAAACCAAATACTGCCCTGTGGATTATGTTTTTGCGAGGCCAGCGCAGATGCAACGGTGTAAGTCCAGTCGAATCCTCCAGGGAAATACCGCGCCGATAGTATCAACCCGACTGAAAATACCGTCAAGGATGCCAGGTAGAACCAGATTCCGAGAGTCAATTCGCGCTGACCGCCGGTTTTATATTGGGATGATGAAGAGCGCACCGACCGGACTGGATTTTTCTCGAAACATCCCCAATTATCAGCGGTGCTTAAGTGCAGTTCAACTTTGGTTCTGGGGATGGTCGGCGAGCGCTGATCGACCCAAGCCGTATGCTTGTGTCATCGCTCAATCCGACTTGCGGAATGCCCGTCTTAATCGGGCAGCAGGCTTTGTATTTTGGCGAGTAGATCGGATTCGCTGGGCGGCTTGGTCACATAGTCACTTGCGCCCTGACGTTCTGCCCATACCCGGTCGGTTTCCTGATCCTTGCTGGTTAGCATGATCACGGGAATATGGCTGGTTTCGGGATTTCGAGTGATCTGACGCGTGGCCTGGAAACCATTCAGATTAGGCATCACAACATCCATCAGGATGATATCGGGCTTTTCGCTCGATGCCTTTGCAACAGCCAATGCACCATCCTCAGCCTCGATGGTTTCATAGCCGTGCTTGGCCAGGATCTTTGTCAATCCGTTCAATTGCGTTGGCGAGTCGTCAACAATCAGTATGCGTGTCATCGTTGGGCAACCTAATGAACTTACCTGTTTTATAGTCCAAATACGGCCGAATAGCGTCGGAAACGCTTGTTTTTTCGGTCACTTTCTGGCGGTGCCGATCGAAACTGGTCAATAATCGACCAATTCGGATTAATTGAATCTGATGACTCGGGATTTCTTTATAATGCGGTTGCAAAATAGTGTAAGTTAGCCATATTTTTTCCGGGAACGAGACGATCATGAATTTCGATGAACTATGTGACTACGAACTCGAAAATGAACTGCAATTCGTAGAGATTGAACACGGCTTCACCTATATCGAGATCAACAATGCCAAGGCCCACGCCACGATATCTACCTACGCTGGCCAGGTCCTGTCCTACCGACCGAAGAGTCAATCGAATGATCTGCTGTTCGTGAGTGAAAAAGCTTACTATCAAGACGGCAAGGCGATCAAAGGTGGTGTGCCGGTGTGCTGGCCCTGGTTCGGCGCTGACCCCGAAGATCGTGGCAGGCCCGCTCACGGTTTTGTGCGCAATCGACAGTGGGAGGTAAGCGCGACTGAATCCCTGGCGGACGGTTCCACACGCGTCGTGATGAGTCTGTCCGATACCGATGAAACGCGTGCCATCTGGCCAAATTCATTCAAGCTCAGTCTCGAGATCATCGTCGGTGAGACCCTCAAGCTGGCTTTGGTAACTGAAAACACGAGCGATCAGAGCGTCAATATCAGTCAGGCACTTCACACCTACTTCTATGTCGGCGATATCAGCAAGGTCGAGGTGCTCGGTCTCGATGGCAACGATTATCTGGACAAGGTCGAAGGTTTAGCGCAGAGAACACAGGCGGGCCCCGCGGTCATAGATGCAGAGGTTGACCGTATTTACACCGGTGTGACGGGCGAACTGGTCATCGATGATAAAGCACTCGATCGCAAGATACGTATCGCGTCGCGCGGCTGCAGCACCGCTGTGGTCTGGAACCCGTGGGCGGACATCGCGGCATCCATGGGTGACCTCAACGGCGATGATTACAGGAAACTGCTCTGCGTGGAAACTGCCAACGCGGGCCTGGAAACCGTGACGATCGCGCCCGGCGAGAGCTACCGCCTGGAAGCGGAATACACTATAGAAAGCTGACATCGTCTAGCCCGCATGTTGTCGCGAAACGTTGGGTATGCCCCGCTCAGCGATATTGGCTCTAACGCAGAGGCCGCAGAGGCGCAGAGAACACGAAGAGATTATATTGTAGGCGCTCTAAAAATCGGAAGCGATCGTGTAAACCGTGGCTAGAATGTGGTTGCCAGGCTCTCTAACAGGGATAACCTTAGACGGCATGTACACATCCACAGGAAGGCAACCAACGAAAAACAAGAATTTCCTTTGCGTCCTCTGCGCCTCTGCGGCCTTCGCGTTTAACGAAATCGTTTAAGATTGTCCTAATCATCCTCGGCTTCGACCATCGGTGATTCTCCGCTATCGAGCAGTCGTCGTGTTTCAGCGTGCATCTGGCTGACGTAGGTTTCGAAGTAGTCCTGCCGGTTCATATCACCCGGGTCCAGGCAGCACCAGTTCACTGCGTGGTTGAAATCTCTGGCGTATTCGGCGCTGTCCCAGTCAACGGAGTCTTTTTCGATCGGGGTGTGGTAGCGATCGACAAACAGCGCAGCCGAGGCCATCGCCAGCCTGCTCAACACCTCTTCGAACTGCATCGCGTCAATGCAGAGCTCGGTTTCCATCTCACCGCAGTCTTCGGCCTCTTTCCAGCCTTTGATGACGACGGTCAATCCAGTCAGTGCGCTGACTTCCCTGGCCAGCTCGGCGTCGTCAGCGGGGATGTCGAGTCCGTTATTCGACAGGCGAATCGGGATGCCGTGGAGCAGCTCCACATCGAACCCGCTGTCGAGTGTCATCCAGCCGTTTTGCGCAGTTGTTTCTGTCATTTCTGCATCTACCCGTTCTGATTGTCAGTACCGTGTAGCTTAATCCATGCCAGCGGATGTGCTCCAGATTTTTTTCAGTCCACATTGTGATGAGGCGCCTGGATAAAGGTGACCGAGTCAAGTCGAAGCGTCGCTCATCAGGTCTTCGATGAAGTGCGCGACCAGTTCATGACGCCCGGCATAGCCTGATTTGGAATAAATGCTGGTCGCCTGCTGCCGAACCGTTTTCTCCTTGACCTGACGGGCTCCGGCGATTTCCTTCATCGAGAGGCCTTTGATCAACAGCAGTGCAACTTCACTTTCCGAGGGAGATAAGCCCCATTGCAGAAACTGATTGCGCATCACGCCAAGCAGTTCACCGGACAGGCGGGCTGTCTTGACACGTTCATCGGAAAGCTCGACTTTCAGTTTTCGCAGGTTGTTCAATTCATGGAACAGAACCACGCCGATTGCGATAAAGATCAGCGATTCTATCGAGACATGCAGCAGGTTACCCTCATCAGCTGCGAGATCCGCAGAGATATCATAGACAAAGAACAGCGCGGCTGCGAGCAGTACCAGGGTTGGGTAGAAGTTCTTGAGATTCACGACTCATCATGGTGATGTACTGGCACTATTTTAGACTGGTTTTCATTACCAGAGGCGCTAAATTTCCACATCCTGTGCCAGATCGGGCTACCGGCCAGTGAGTGCACGACCACAGAGCCAACGTGAAGCAGCAGATACAGCGGGATCAGGACTTCTCCGATCTCGTGCGTCTCCTCGAAGGCCTCGAACAAGTCGGTGTCGGGTCCGCCCTTTAACAGGAACAATCCCGAGCCGGTGGCCGCCATCAACGCAAACACCGCCAGGCCAAACGCCTGGGTTAGACCAGCGAGGCCCTCGTGCATGTTGCGATTAGGCACACGCAGCCTGGACAGGCTGCGCACGTCCTCCAGAGCGAGTCTCCATTGGCGCCGAGAAAATGGCGACCAACCCGAGAAGCGCATACAGCCCGAGCCAGAGATGCCGCCAACAGCACGTGCGAAGATGAAGCTCGCCAGTGAGAACCCGAGATAGGCATGCAGGTAATAACCCGTTGACTCCGCGCCGTGCTCGGCCAGCTCAGCGGTGAGAAAAGCCGAAATGCCAAATATCGCCATGCCGGCGTGCAGGATTTTTGCGTAGCCAGGAAAAGTGTAGTTTTGATTGTTCATTGTCGTCGCCACCCGTTGGTCTAGTTGGTAATGCCATACCAATGGTAGGGCTTAATCAGAGCGGCTGGAATCGGGCAATCGCCGGGACTGGGTCTCATTGGACATATGTCCAATCAATGGAAGTTATTGAAAAGTTGGGATCCGCTGCATTCTGAGCTCAATTGCTTGCGGCCTCTCCCGGCTCCTGAACCCCTCTGATCGGGCGAAGCTCATAACGATGTGTTCAAGTTTGTAACAACAGCCAATATTACTGCGCGAGCAGCTCAGCCTCCATCGACAAGTAGACTTGATAGGCATTGACCCGGTTGCCTTCTTCAAATGCGGGCAGGTCCTTGAATTCGGACCAGTCGGCTTCGGCATAGGCTTCGTCGAACGGGATGAACTCATCGACCGCAGCACCCATGACTTCACGCAAATGTGCAAGATAAGCTCGGGTCAGCGCAATGGTTTGCTGCGGTTCGGTTGAGGCTGGGCCATGGCCCGGAATCAACGCATTCAGCCCACCGGTTTCGAGCCGGGTCAGTGTGGCCAGCCAATGGTTGGTGTCCGCATTGCCAACAAAGGGCAGGCGGCCCTCGAAGATGATATCCCCTGAGAACAGAACCAGGTCCGGTTCGACCAGCATGCTCATGTCGCCATCCGAATGCGCCTTGCCCATGTAATTGATCGTGAACGTTACATCACCCATGGTGAAGCGGTCCGATTTAGAAATCGTCACGTCAGGTAGCACCAGACGCGTGCCTTCGTTAACCCACGGATCGAGTGTTGACTGGCGCTCTTCGAGACGAAGTCTGGCAGCATCGGACTGTATGTACTTCTGAGCGCCCTCCGGAGCAATGATTTGCGCGCCCATCGCTTCGAATACCTGCAGGCCATAGATGTGGTCGGCATGATAGTGA
>JARFQK010000255.1 GCA_029287815.1 Gammaproteobacteria bacterium | reverse complement strand
GTGGTTTCTATCGCCTCCAGCTTGATGACCAGGCCGAGGTTGTCCAGGGAATTTCTGTACCTTTCCGCAGTGCGCTTATCGACTTTGGATTTGATGATCTTGCGCCCGCCGACGAAGAAAGGCCGCACTTTCTCGGGTGTGGTCTTGAACAGCAAGGCCATATTCTCGATCACCGCGGCTTTGTCTTTCCCTGGCTGAATGATGCCGTAAAATACAATGTCGAATAGAGGTTCGCTCATGCCGATATGTGTTGGTGGAGATACTCTGGAGTTTAGACGAGACTTGCCGGCATTTCTCACCGGGCAGCGGTAACGCTTATCGGGGTTTAGCGGTCTGCTACTGCTTCTTGTCGGGCTTGACGAAATCGACGACCTGGGTTTTCTTGGGTTCATCGGCATAACGCGGGCGTAAGTCCATGGATTTGCCGGCTTGCTCGTGGATTTCTTTCTCGCGCGCTGTGATGAGGTTGAAACAATGTTTCACATCTTTAATGGTGCTCTCCCTCAGGGGGTGCGGGCGTCCCGGTGGCGGTGTCGTGTCGCGGATGATACTCGAGAGCACTTTGCGCATGGTCGCGATGATCTGGTGCTCTTTGGATAAATATTCTGTACTCATAACATTGGCCTGATTTCTGACTGGTCGCCGGTAGGCGATTTGATATAATAGTCTACCAAAATACTAGGTTATTAAGCTATGCCCTATTTCATATACAAAATTTCGTCTCAGGAAGGTATGAGCCTGGTGAAAAATCTTGAGCTGATCACCGAGTTTGAATCCTTCAAAGAAGCGAAACAATACGCCCGTGAGAAGCGCCGCGAACTGCCCGAGGACTCGAATGACCTCATTAAAGTGATGTTTGCCGACAACCAGTTGCATGCTGAGGAGCAGTTGCTGGAGCACCGGGAAAAGCCGATACTGATGGAACACGAGAAATGATACGGTCATGCCGTGGAAGAGAGCGAATACAAATCTGCTTACAGCGAAATTGCCGATATTCGGTGCGCATTCGAGAAGGCGCTGACCAATAACAAAGCCCGATGCTGCTATTCCCGGCATTTCTGGTTGGCTGATCGTGAGGGCTACGCCTGTAAATCCGAGCATGCCTCATCGCGGTGTCGCTGTTTGCTCAAGATTTTACGGCGCAATGCACGCTTCGCGCTGAAACTGCCGCAGGCCAGCGACCAATTGCCGCACAATATGGAAATCCGGGTTCAAGCGGGCGGTCTGGCTGGCATGAAGCGTCTGCTCGGCGATGAACCGGCGAACGCGAACGATCAAATTTCGGACATTCATCAGTTGGTAGAGCATCTCGAAGCCGGATTCGGGGGGGTTGAAAACATCCCTTACGACCGCATCATCCCTTTTATCAGCGCTTACCAGGGTCGCATTGGCCGAAGACGCAAATGAGAGGCCGCTATGTGCGAAACAAAAATTGCGTGCCCGCTCCAGTGATGAATATGTTCAGATGATTGAACAGGCGCGCGTTGATCTCCTGTGGATAACTTTGGGGATAAATAGCGAGGGTTCTCGAGTTCAAGGCTCAGTGTGTGGCTGTCCGGCACCAGAGCGAGAGCGGCGGCCTTTTTGAAATGCTTATATATTACAATATCTTAAGTACTAATTTTTCATAATGTATTTGAGTTAATCGCGTTAAGTCTTTGTTTATTTCTTCCGAGGGCGTTCTGCTCTGGCCTGTGTATAACGGCCGCGTGCTTCATGACCGGCCAATCGACCTCAAAGCTTCCTGCTTGCTGACCGCGTGATACGGTGTATGCCGAATACGGTCGTGAACATGCATTCTGTACTCGACGAAATCCTCCGATTGATCGAAGTGCAGAAATGGATTGCCCTGGTATTGGGCTTCCAGTGTCGCAGTCGGATGGGTTGGCGCGTAGTTATGACCCGGATGGAGAATGGTGTCGCCGGGCAGCTCCGCTTTGATTCTTTTCAGCGTGTGGAACATCGCTTCGGGATCGCCGCCTCGCAGGTCACAACGCCCGCAGCCGAACACGAACAGTGTGTCACCGGCAATCAGGTCGCTGCCTACATGATAGCAGGCAGAGCCGGGCGTATGGCCCGGCGTGTGCAGGATGTCTATGGTCGTGCTGCCAAGGATTATGCTGTCACCACCATGGTGCAATTTCGGCCGCACCAGCGTCTTGCCCCAGAACCGGGCTTCTGACTTCAGCAAGTGAACTTGGGCGTCGGTCTGCTCGAGAACCGTTTCAATGCCGTTGACGTGATCATGATGGCTGTGGGTTAACAGGATATCGGTAATCTGAATACCCTGCTTGCGCGCGAGTGCGAGCAGCCGTTCCACCTCCCAGGCTGGATCAACGATCGCTGCGGTATTCGTCTGGTGATCGTGCACCAGATAGACAAAATTCTCCATGGGGCCAAGCTCCATCGCATGTACGCTGTAGGTTTGGTTCGCTGTCATTCGAGTCGCCCAGGGTTGACGTTTATCTTATTGCAGTTTGTGATACGTGGGCAGGTTTTGCAATCGGGGCCAGCTGTTGTTTTGGGGCGGTTGGACTACAATACCTCGATATTATGCAAATGGTCATGCATCTGCTCTATGCGCGAAAAGAGACCCCATATCGGTGTTGGTGTTATGGTCTGGCAGAACGACCGGCTGCTGCTGGGCAAGCGGATCAGTCAACGCGGGCCGAATGCCTGGCAGTTTCCCGGGGGGCACCTCGAGTTCGGTGAGAGCATCGAGAGTTGTGCGCGGCGGGAGGTTGCCGAAGAAGCGGGCATAGCGATTCGTGATGTTGTCCCGCAGGGTTACACCAATGATGTCTTCATCGAGGCCGAAAGGCATTATGTGACACTTTTCGTCAGTGCGAACTATGACGGTGGTGATCTCAGAGTGATGGAACCAGACAAGTGTGAACAATGGCAATGGTTTCAATGGGGCCACTTGCCCGAACCTCTGTTCGTGCCGATCAAAAACTTCCTACGACAGTATCCTGACTTATATAAAATGCATTATGACCGGGGTATTCCATCAAGCGCGCATAGATGAAGTCGGCCAGCCATGGCGCGATGTTGTTGCTGGCCTGCAAAAACTGGTAGGCCAGTGCTGATGCCGATATTTCCTGTCCGTTCTGCATGAACAGCAGATCCAGCAACGGGGACCAACCTGTCATTACGGCGAATGCTTCCAGTTGTGCAAAGGGTCTTTGCTCGAATCCGCTCTCATTGTTCCAGCCGACCGCACCGCCGCCAACGCGTTTGTTGTAGGACAAATGAAAGCGTTGAGGGACTCCCTGGTTGAACCAGACATACAGATCCATGTCTTTATCTACAAACACTCTGCGATTTGCGTCACCGCCGTAACTGCGAAATCTGGAAATCTCTTTGAGCATCGTATCAGTCTACTGCAGATTGTATTGAGTGAACCACTTGTCTCTCGATTTATGGTAAATATAGCCCGATAAGCGGGCATGTTCTGTGAACTAGATCTACAATTACGACATAACTTATAGCAAAAATAATCCAACATGACCCAGAAGATTAAGCCCGGCATGCAGGAATTATGGGAAAGCTCGCAGCTAAATGGCGCGAGCGCAACTTGGCTGGAGTCATTGTATGAGGCCTACTTGCGGGATCCCGCGAGCGTCGATCACGATTGGCGAGGATTCTTTGACGATCTTCCGAAAATCAAGCCGGGCAATGGTGGCGACGGCTTTCGCAGGGAACTGCCCCATGACGAGGTACGCGAGTATTTCAGGGCCATTGCCAGAGAGCGTCATGCCGTGCCGACTGCGACACCGAGCCATGACCTCGAACTCGAACGCAAACAGGTTCATGTGCTTCAGTTGATCAATGCCTACCGCTTTCGTGGCCATCAGCACGCGAGCACCAACCCGCTTGGAAATGCCTATCAGGTCAAAGTGCCGGAGCTTGATCTCGCTTATCATCAACTCAGCACTGCAGATTTCAATACGATGTTTGAAACCGGGTCGTTGGCAGGGCCCGAAACGCTGTCGTTGGGTGAGATCTACAGCAAGATCCGGGAAACCTACTGTGGCTCCATCGGCGCCGAGTACATGCACATCATGGAGACAGCGGAGAAGCGCTGGATCCAACAACGGCTCGAACTCACGCACGGAAGAATCGAGCTGGATTTCGAAGAAAAAATCAACGTGCTCCAACAGTTGACCAACGCGGAAGGTCTGGAAAGATATCTGCACACCAAGTACGTCGGTCAGAAACGCTTTTCGCTGGAAGGTGGTGAGGCGCTGATACCGCTGTTGGACGAATTGGTCATGCACGCCGGTGCTCAGGGTGTGAAGGAAGTCGTGATCGGTATGGCCCATCGCGGACGTCTGAATGTACTGGTTAATATCCTGGGCAAAACACCCGCTGAGCTGTTCGCCGAGTTCGAGGGCACGAAGGACGTGCAGGAGCTGACCGGCGATGTGAAATATCATCTCGGATTCGCTTCGAACATGCAGTCGCCTGGCGGGCCGGTTCACCTCGCGCTGGCATTCAATCCATCGCACCTCGAAATCGTCGCGCCGGTCGTCGAGGGTTCTGTGCGTGCCCGACAATGGCGCCGGGGTGACGCGGAGGGCGTTGAGGTCATACCGGTGCAGATCCACGGTGATGCGGCGTTCTCGGGCCAGGGCGTAGTCATGGAGACGTTGCAGATGTCCCAATCGCGGGGATTCTCGACCAAAGGCACGATCCATATCATCGTCAACAACCAGATCGGCTTTACCACCAGTTATCAAAAGGACGCGCGGTCCACGCATTACTGCACCGATGTCGCAAAAATGGTGGATGCGCCGATCTTTCATGTCAACGGTGATGATCCTGAAGCGGTGATTATGGCCACGCGAATGGCCGTCGACTATCGCATGACGTTCAAGAAAGATGTCGTCATCGACCTGATCTGCTACCGTCGCCATGGTCATAACGAGGCCGATGAACCCAAAGCCACCCAGCCGATGATGTACAGGAAAATATCGCGGCTGCCAACGACGCGTGAAATCTACGTCAGGCAACTGGTCAGCCTCGGCATCTTGCGCCGGCATCAAGCCGATGAGGTGGTCGTGAACGTGCGTAAGGCGCTCGAATCAGGGCGCTGTGTGTTGCCGCACAAGCTGCCCGATGGTGTGCCGGATAAAATCATTCATGTGGACTGGCGGCCCTACACCGCGGCATCGCTGCTGGATGATGTGGAAACCGGCGTCCCGATAGAGGCCATACGCGAACTGGCGGCGACGCTGCAGCAGCTGCCGGATGGGTTCGAACTGCAGGGCCGGGTACAGAAAATCATGGAGGACCGCCACCGCATGACGCTGGGTGCGTTGCCGTTGGACTGGGGTTACGCGGAGAACATGGCTTACGCGACCCTGGTCAATGATGGCTACGCGGTGCGTCTGTCTGGCCAGGACAGTGGTCGTGGTACCTTCTTTCACCGGCACGCCGTGTTGCACAATCAGAATGACGGAACGGCCTTCGTGCCCCTGAGGAGTATCGGCAAGGGCAAGAACAATTTTCTGGTGATCGATTCGTTGCTGTCAGAAATGGCCGTACTGGCGTTCGAATACGGTTTTGCTACCGCTGAGCCGAAGGTGCTGGCGATCTGGGAGGCGCAGTTTGGCGACTTCGCCAACGGCGCACAGGTCGTGATCGACCAGTTTATCTCAGCCGGCGAACACAAATGGGGTAAGGTCTGTGGTCTGGTGATGTTGCTGCCCCATGGTTTTGAAGGCCAGGGTGCCGAGCATTCCTCGGCACGCGTCGAGCGCTATCTGCAGCTGTGCTCGGGGCACAACATGCAGGTCTGTGTACCCAGCACACCGGCGCAGATGTTTCATTTGTTGCGCCGGCAAATGCTACGCAATTGTCGTAAGCCGCTGATCGTAATGACGCCGAAAAGCCTGCTGCGGCACAAAGCATGTACCAGCTCGCTGGAAGATCTGGCCAGAGGTTACTATCAGCGGGCGTTGGCCGAGGTCGATGACATCGATCCGGCGGCTGTAAAACATATCTTTCTGTGCAGCGGGAAGATATATTATGAATTGATTGCCCGGCGCAGGTCAGATAGGCGCAACGATTTCGCGATTATCAGGGTCGAGCAGCTGTATCCGTTCCCCGGGCCAGAGCTGAATCATATACTTCGAGTATACAAAGCGGCCAAGGATCTGGTCTGGCTGCAGGAGGAGCCGAAAAATCAGGGCGCCTGGGATTTCGTCAAACCGCGAATCCCGGCCATGCTGAAGAAGGATTGGAGGCTGCACTATATCGGTCGCGAATCCTCTTCAGCCCCTGCCGTGGGTTCTGCCAAGCTTCATGGTGCCCAGCAGAGCCAACTGATTGATGAGGCAATGAACTTTAATCCACACAAGAAGAAATCATAACGGGCGGGCGGAAGCATGTCAGTAGAAATCAGAGTACCAGCCTTACCTGAGTCAGTGGCCGATGCGGTGATCGCCGGGTGGCACAAGCAGGCGGGTGATGCGGTGACTCAGGACGAGACCCTGGTCGACCTCGAGACGGACAAAGTCATCCTTGAGGTCCCTGCAGCCAGCAACGGCGTGATCGAGAAGATCTTATTCAACGTCGGCGATATCGTCACCGCTGACCAGGTGCTGGCTGTCATCGATGATACCGCTAGCAAGGCGGGGCAGGATGCGCCGGCGCGCATCGATGTGGAACAGGCGCAAGCGCCGACGGTGGTGGCATTGGCGGGCGACCATGAGCAAGCGGAGCTTGGGCGTTCGCAAGAAATCGCTATCAGCCCCTCGGCGCGAAAGCTCATGGCAGAACACCATATCAGCGATTCCGCTGTTCAAGGCAGTGGAAGGGACGGGCGCGTGCTCAAAGAAGATGTGCTGGCTTACCTGAAAAAGCAGGACCAGAAACAGGTGAGCGAAAAGGTCGCGTCGCCGCCGGCGGTTCGGCCCGGACGTGTAACCGAACAACCCGTGCTCGATCTGGGCGGAGAAGGCGAACGCATCGAACGGCGGGTGCCGATGACACGATTGCGTGCTCGCATCGCGGAGCGCTTACTCGATGCTCAACGGAACGCAGCGATCTTGACCACATTCAATGAGGTCAATATGAAACCGGTGATGGATCTGCGTGCTCGCTTCAAGGAACCCTTCGAGAAAGAGTACGGCGTGAAGCTCGGATTCATGTCGTTCTTCGTCAAGGCATCTGTTGAGGCCCTGAAAAAATTCCCGGCGGTCAATGCCTCGATCGACGGCAACGACATTGTCTATCATGGCTTTTATGATATCGGCATCGCTGTCTCTGGACCCGGTGGCCTGGTCGTGCCGATATTGCGCAACGCTGAAGACATGACGCTCGCCCAGATCGAGCACGCGATCATCGGCTTCGCTGCAAAGGCTAGAGAAAATAGCCTGGCGATAGAAGATATTACCGGCGGAACCTTTACCATCTCCAATGGTGGCGTGTTTGGCTCGATGCTTTCGACGCCGATCCTGAATCCGCCCCAGAGCGCAATACTCGGCATGCACACGATCGTTGAGAGACCCATGGTCGTTGACGGCGAGATCACACCACTGCCGGTCATGTATCTGGCGTTATCCTATGACCACAGGATCATCGACGGTCGCGAGGCGGTTCAGTTTCTGGTCACGATCAAGGACATGCTGGAAGAGCCGTCACGCATGCTGCTGGGTATCTAAAATTAATCAAATGTTTTTCTTGCGGGTGTAAATTGAGCAAAAAAAAATATGATGTCGTTGTGATCGGCGCCGGTCCCGGTGGTTATGTGGCCGCGATCCGTTGTGCACAGTTGGGGATGAGCGTGGCCTGTGTCGACGAATGGCTCAATCATCAGGGTAAACCGTCACTGGGCGGTACCTGCCTGAACGTTGGCTGCATACCCTCTAAAGCATTACTTGAAACCTCGCACCTGTATGCGCTGGCCGGTCATGATTTTGCCGACCATGGCATTAACATAAAAAGCCTGAAGGCCGATATCGACGCAATGATGGCGCGCAAGGACAAGGTCGTGTTCGAGCTGACTCAGGGGATCGATGGGCTGTTCAAGACCAACAAGATCAAGTTGACTCATGGCCATGCGCGCCTGGCTCCTGGCAAGATCGTCAATGTGTCCGATCGAGGCAGCTGTGATGTTCGGGAAGAGCTGCAGGCCGAATATATCATTGTCGCGGCCGGTTCTTCGCCGGTAAGGCTCGAACGAGCGCCGATAATGGATGGCTATGTTTTCGATTCCGCCGGTGCGCTCGAATTCGATTCGGTGCCGAAAACCCTGGGTGTGATCGGTGCGGGTGCGATCGGGCTCGAATTGGGCAGCGTCTGGTCACGTCTCGGGTCGGAGGTCGTGCTGCTGGAAGCGATGGATAGTTTTCTGCCGGCGGCGGATAAGCAGATCTCGCGCGCTGCCTTCAGGTCATTTCAGCAACAGGGGCTCGATATCCGGCTGAATGCACGCCTGTTGTCGACCGCGGTCAAGCAGCGAAAAGTCCACGTGACCTACGAAGACACGCGTGGGGCCCAGCAGGTCAAGTTTGATCGCTTGATCGTGGCCGTGGGGCGCAAACCCAACAGTGACCTGTTGTTCGGCGACGAGATGCAGATCGAAATCGATGAACGCGAATACATTCATGTCAATGATTATTGCGAAACCAGTGTGCCCGGTATCTACGCAATCGGTGACATCGTCAGGGGGCCAATGCTTGCCCACAAAGCCTCGGAAGAGGGCGTCATGGTCGCTGAGCGTATCGCCGGCCAGAAATCGCGCGTCAATTATGACCTGATTCCTTCGGTCATCTACACGCACCCGGAAGTGGCCTGGGTGGGTGCAACCGAGCAAGCCTGCAATGCGGCGGGCATCCCTGTCAAAACGGGCGTGTTTCCGCTGGCGGCCAGTGGCCGCGCCAGAGCCATGGGCGATACCGACGGCCTGGTCAAGATTGTCGCTCACGAGCAGACCGATCGCATCCTCGGATTTCATGTCTGCGCCAGCCAGGCCTCCGAGATCATCGCCCAGGCCGTGATCGCGATGGAAATGGGCGCGAGTGCGGAGGACCTGGCATTGACCGTGTTCGCGCATCCGACGTTGTCAGAATCCGTTCATGAAGCAGCGCTCTCGGTCCACAAGCGTGCGATTCATATCAAGAATTGAAACGATTATTTCGTAAAAAAACGCGTGGCCGTTTTTTCTCTGCAACGCATGTATTAGTATATTGGCTGCAGCAGAACACCGTTGCCAGCCAAGGCATCGGCGGTTAGCGATTGCTGCCTAACAACTCACAGAATAACAACAATGAACCTGCACGAATATCAATCCAAACAAGTCTTCCGTCAATACGGCTTACCGGTGCCGAGTAATCAGGTCGTCACGACTTCTGCCGATGCAGCCGCCGCGGCTAATGCACTGGAAAGTGACAGCTGGGTGGTCAAAGCGCAGATCCACGCCGGTGGCCGCGGCAAGGCCGGTGGTGTCAAACGCGTGGATAGCCTTGAGAGCCTGACCCACACGGTCGGAGCCATGCTGGGTTCGCGCCTGGTCACGTTCCAAACCGGTCAGGATGGTCAACCGGTCAATCATGTCTTGATCGAGCAAACCTGCAACATCGCCCGCGAACTCTATCTTGGCGCCGTGATCGATCGGTCATCGCGACGCGTTGTGATCATGGCGTCGACCGAAGGTGGCGTCGATATCGAAAAGGTTGCGGCCGAGACACCGGAGAAGATCCTGAAGGCCGCGATCAATCCACTCACAGGATTGCAGGCCTACCAGGGCAGGGAGCTCGCGTTCGGTCTTGGGCTGGAGGGCGCACAGGTCAGACAATTTGGAGCAATGCTCGAGGGTCTGGCAAAGATGTTCGTCGAAAAAGACCTGAGTCTGGTCGAGGTCAATCCGCTGGTGGTGACAACCGAAGGGAACCTTTTGTGTCTCGATGCAAAAATCAATATCGACGACAATGCGCTCTATCGTCAGCCGGGCCTGCTCGAAATGCGCGATATATCCCAGGAGGACGAGCGCGAATACCGCGCCAAGGAATGGGACCTGAATTATATCTCGTTGGATGGCGATATCGGCTGCATGGTCAATGGCGCGGGTCTGGCGATGGCGACGATGGACTTGATCAAGCTCTGTGGCGGCGAGCCCGCAAATTTTCTGGACGTAGGAGGCGGCGCCACCACGGAACGCGTCTCCGAGGCCTTCAAGATCATTTTGTCCGATCAGAACGTCAAAGGGATTCTGGTCAACATATTCGGCGGCATCGTGCGTTGCGATCTGATCGCTGAGGGCATCATCGGTGCGGTTGAGCAAGTGCATGTCGCTGTACCGGTCGTCGTCCGCCTCGAGGGCAACAACGCCGAGCGTGGCAGCCAGCTGTTGGCGCAGAGCGGCCTGAATTTGATCGCTGCCAGTGATCTCACCGATGCGGCGCAGAAAATCGTCGCTGAAACAGGAAAGCTGTCATGAGTGTATTGGTCAACAAGGAAACACGGGTTCTGTGTCAGGGCTTCACCGGCAAGCAGGGCACCTTTCATTCGGAACAGGCGATTGCGTACGGAACGAAGATGGTCGGTGGTGTCACACCGGGCAAGGGCGGCCAGACCCATCTGGATTTGCCGGTCTTCAATACCGTGCGTGAAGCCGTGCGTCAGACCGGTGCAACGGCTTCGGTGATCTATGTGCCGGCGCCGTTTTGCAAGGATTCGATGCTCGAAGCCATCGATGCGGGCATCGAGCTGGTTGTCTGTATTACCGAAGGCATACCGACCCTCGACATGCTGCTGGTCAAGATGGTCGCCGACAACGAAGGCGTAACCATTATCGGCCCCAACTGTCCCGGCATCATCACCCCCGGCGAATGCAAGATCGGTATCATGCCCGGTGCGATCCACGCCAGCGGCAAGGTTGGTGTGGTTTCGCGATCGGGCACCTTGACCTACGAAGCGGTCAAACAGACGACCGATCCGGGTTATGGTCAAAGCACCTGTATCGGAATCGGCGGTGACCCGATTCCGGGCAGCAGTTTCATCGATTGTTTGCGGCTGTTCGAGGCCGACCCGCAAACTGAAGCCATATTGATGGTCGGCGAAATCGGCGGCACCGCGGAAGAAGAAGCGGCGGAATTCATACAGTCTGAAGTCAGCAAGCCGGTCGCTGCCTTCATCGCCGGCGGCACCGCGCCCAAAGGCAAGCGCATGGGTCATGCCGGGGCAATCATCGCTGGTGGCAAAGGCACCGCGGCGGACAAATTTGCTGCGCTGGAGAGAGCCGGGGTGACCACGGTGCGCTCACCGGCAGAGCTGGGCATGGGCGTCGCTGAAGCAGCTGGCTGGTAGCTATTTCACCGCAAAGGCGCGAAGAACGCAGAGCTATTTTTTTCAACGCAAAGGCGCGAAGAGCGCAAAGCTATTTTCTTAAGCAAAGGCGCGAAGACGCTAAGGCCGCAGAGAAGAGTTAAAATTTTATTTAGGGAAGCTCTGAATAATTCATCCCTGAATTATCAGAGCATGGGGAACACAAAATGCGATTTTCTGTTCCCCATCATTTTCAATCGCTAAAGGCGATTAAAAATGGCGGCGCGTCCGTGCGCCGCAGAAACTCTGGATTAATCAGAGTTTCCTTAGGCTGAGCCTGATGTAGGGTGCGCCGTGCGCACCGCAGGTCGGGTCGGCGGGGTCATCCTTGTTCAGACACAACGGTGCGCGCGGCGCACCCTACCTTAATCCTCTCTGCGGCCTCTGCGTCTTTGCGTTTAATTGAGTCCCTCAAACCATGCGAAAATCTGATCCGCGACGAATGCGGCATCATCTTTGTTCGATAAGAGATGGTCGGCTTTGTCCAGCGTGACGATGGTTGATGGACTGCTGGTCCAGGCCTTGATTTGGTCGGCGTTCGCTTCGTCGACCAACGGATCGTTCAGCACGCGAAAGATCAGTACCGGTTTGTTCAGCTGGGCCAGGCGTTGTTGCATATCATAGCGACGCAGGTCCTCGACAAACGCTGGTTCGATATCATAATGACGGCCTGCGACTTCTATGCTAGCGGCGATTCCCTGTTCCAGCATCGACAATGCGGGGCCGAAATGATGCAGCACGTGTTCGGGCTGGCTTGGTGAAGCGATCGTGACAACGGCTTTCACGCTCTCGATCGCCATCGCGGCTTCGAGCATCGCAGTGCCGCCGAGACTGTGACCAATCAACAATGTGGGTGCGGCGTGGTTTTCGATGAGAAAATCGGCCGCAGCGCGAATATCAGCAACATCTGTCGTGAAACCTGATTTTGCGAAATC
>JARFQK010000244.1 GCA_029287815.1 Gammaproteobacteria bacterium | reverse complement strand
CTGGCGGTGGATCCGATACGCAAGACGGTCTACATCGCGGATCCAGCTGGCGGGTCGGACGCGGCAATTATCGTGGTCGATGTCGCCCGAGGGAGTGCCCGCCGCGTACTGCAAGGTCACAACAGCGTTATCCCCGAAGATATCGATCTGGTCATTGATGGCCAGCCGGTGCGAATACGCGCTGAGGATGGCTCTGAGATTCGCCCTCGGGTCGGCATCAATCCAATTGCGATCGACACGGACGGCGAATGGTTGTACTACGGACCGATGCACGGGCGCAGCATGTACCGGGTGCGCACGACCGATCTGCGCAATGCCGAGCTGGACCCCGCGGACCTGGCAGCCAACGTGGAGCGTTGGTCGGACAAACCGATCTGCGACGGCATTTCCATCGACAATGCCGGCAATCTGTATCTTGGTGATCTTGCTGGCAATGCGATCGGCGTTATCGGGCCCGATCGCAAGTACCGTGTATTGATCTCGGACCCTCAATTGTCGTGGGTTGATGCGTTCAGTTTCGGCCACGATGGCTATCTCTACACCGTGGCCAATCAGTTACACCGTAGTGCCATTCTCAATGGCGGTGAAGCGGCAACCGAATTACCCTTTCTGGTCCTGAAGTTCAGGCCACTCGCCGAAGGCACGGTCGGGCGATGACGGTTCATGGATCGATCACTGGGAAGCTCATCACGAGTAAGGGCAGCTCACCGAAAAAAGTAATCACTGCAATCTTGCTTCTGTTGCTCAGCGTGCCGGCTACCGCATTCGAATTGGCAACCAGTATCAGGCAATCGGGCAATGCCACAACGCTCGTAACTACGGGTTATACAAAGCTAAATCTGCTGAGGCAGGAAACATCGCTGGAAGGCTCGATTATCGCCTCGGGTATACTGACCGTTGATGGCGTGGCAAACATCGTGATGTGGGCAAAAGTCGACGGCGTTTATTACTTTTCCAGGATGCCCGAGCTTCAGAATGTAAGAGATAAGGACGATCTTGATTTTGAAATACCTTTTCACGCCGCCGAAAAAACCGTCACCGAGCTTGTGATAGAGGTTGAGATGCTGGGCAAGGGTCGCGTCAGTATCAGTGAGCTGAACGTGAGCGCTCGCTAGGGAACTGGGCAGACTGACCTCGCGTAGCCGCTTGTATGAACATTCACGAGTTTCCGCGTGTGAAGAGGGTCGCTTAGCAGCGATCGAATCCGCCTGCTTGGCCCGGAGCGAGTCTTGATAACGGTTGGGGACGCGATCATACTGTCAGAGTTCTCGAATCATGCGGGGTGGTGATGGATACACTGGTAAATGTGGACTGGCTCATAGGCCACCTTGAGAACCCGGATCTGGTCGTGCTCGATTGCAGCGTGCAGACAATTACGGAGGAGGACGGCGGCTTTCATAACGTTAGCGGCCGAGCCGAATACGAGCGCCGTCATATTCCGACCGCGGGCTTCGCGGACCTGACGGATGAGCTCAGCGACAGCAATAGCGCGATCGAATTCGCACTACCGCCACCGGAGCAGTTCTGTGCCGCGATGGGGGCCCTTGGCGTCGGAGATGATTCGCGGGTCGTACTCTATGACGACAGCTATATGGCATGGGCCGCCAGAGTCTGGTGGATGTTGCGTTGGGTCGGTTTCGATCGCGCGGCTTTGCTCGACGGCGGTCTGCGAGCCTGGACAGAAAAGGCTCTCCCCCTGTCGATCGAGCCCGCAAGAAGGTCGGCGCGGCAATTGACCGTAGCTACCCGTCCGCAGTTGATCGCCGATCGGAACGAGGTGCTCGCCAGTATTGACGACGACGAAGTCCGGTTGATCGATACTCTGCCCAAAGAGTATTACCGTGGCGAAGCGACTCTATACCACCGCCCTGGTCATATTCCGGGCGCGACGAATGCCAGTAGCCTCGATCTGCTGGATGAATCGGGCTGCTTCAAGTCGGACGCCGATCTGGCCACGATGATCGACGGCGACCGCGATGCCCGTGCCATCACCTACTGCGGTGGCGGGATCATGGCATCAGCCAATGCATTCGTCATGAACCGCCTCGGCTTTACCGACGTCGCGGTATATACCGCGTCGCTGCAGGAGTGGGCGGCCGACCCTGCAAATCCGATGGTGGTCGAGGCTTAACCCGCGAAAGCTCCTGAGGTGCACTGATTATTGCTCGCCCAAATAGTTGCACCGGCGGAACCGCGGCCGGCGCGTTGTGGCTGATCAATCAGACTCCGTACAATGCGATGAACTGCCGCACCACTTTGTTCAAATGCTGGTCGATGTCTTCCTCTGTCAGATTGGGCCGGATGCCCATCAGCATTTGCATCTGATAATCAGCGCGCACCAGTCCCAGAAAAAGCACCGCCACGTAGTGTGGGTCATCCTGTTTTAGCCGGTTGCACGCCATCTGACTGTCAATGTATCTGGCAACCGCATTGATCGTCTTCTCGGGACCGGTTTCAAAGAAAAGTCCAGCGATTTTCGGGTAGCTGGCGCTCTCGCCTATGACCACGCGATGCATCGCAACGACTTCGTCATCGAATATCAGATGCAGAAACTGCTTGCCGAGCAGGGTGAGCATCGTCTCGAGATCGGCATCATCAGGCAGGTCTTCGTCCTGGAATCCAAAGGATTCCACCTTGTTTCTGATACAGGTCCGGAACAAGTCCTCTTTACTCGAGAAATGCGAATAGACGGTCTGCTTGGAAACCCCGGCATGCTGGCTGACCGCATCCATCGAAGTGCCGGCCAGACCTCGGCTCAGAAAAAGATCACCTGCGGCATTCAGGATCGCTGTGCGTTTCTCTTCGCTTTTCGGGCGACCGGCCCGCGGCGAATTTCTCAGATCGGTATTTTTTTTCATAACGGTACTAGACAGTCCAGTATGTTTTTCATATTATAAAACTGTACGGTCTAGTTTATCCTAATTTTCGGATTCGTCCAGTACCGAGGCGAGGAGAAGATCATGAAACAGAATATCGAACACATTTCGGCTGATCGCGCCGTGATCATGCGCCGCGCGCGACGTCTGACCTTGCTTTTAGTCATCGGTCTCCTCGCCGTCATGGCTGGGTTGGCGATTGATATACCTGCGGACTCAACCGCAGCCACGATGTCGGACAGCGCGGTAACAGTAGCCGCGATTGAGCCAGCAGCCGAAACCGGGTATCCGCTGCAGCGGCGCTTCATCGGCCGTGTTGAGGCTCTGCGAACCAGTGCGGTCGGCTTCGAATCCGGCGGGCTATTGACACAGATCGCATTTGACGAAGGCGAGCGTGTGTTGGCGGGTGAGGTTCTGGCGCGCCTCGATAGCGCGCGCCTGGCGGCGAAGCGCGTCGAGCTGGTGGCTGCGCACAAAGCAGCCAAAGCAAAGCTCGAACTCGCGGAGCAGACCTTGAGGCGCCTGGAGAAGGTCATCGAACGCGGTCTGGCATCGGACCAGCAACTCGATGAAGCGCGCGAGCAGGTGCGCACTGCAGCTGCCGAGCTGGAGCTCGCACGCGCACGCATCGGCGCGATTGACGTCGATATTGCCAAGAGCCAGCTGATCGCACCGTTTGATGCAGTAATCACGCGTCGCTATATGGACGAGGGCAAGGTGGTCGCTATCGGTGAACCCGTGCTGGAATTGCAGGAAACACGGAATGCAGAAATCCGTGTCGGTGTCGCGGGCCCGTTGGTGTCCGTGCTGTCGAAAGGCCAGACCTTCCCGGTGACCGTCAATGCTGCCCGGGTCGAAGCGAGCATCAAGACCGTGCTACCCGTGCGCGGAGCGGCCACCCGAACCGTTGATGTGATTCTTGCGTTGAAGAACCCGCCTGATCATCTGCGCGATGGCGATCTGGTCAGCTTGCATCTCGCTGAAGAGGTACACGAACCTGGATACTGGCTACCGCTCGATGCGCTGACCGAGAGCATCCGCGGGCTGTGGACCGCCTATACCTTGATGCCGGCACAGGCTGGCTCGGCTGCAACACACGAGGTGGTGCCGCAGGTCGTCGAGATCCTGCACGCGGAAGCGGATCGCGTCTACGTACGCGCGCGATTGCCTGACAAGCCCTTGGTAGTGAGCCAGGGCGTGCAAAAGGTCGTGCCGGGACAGTTGGTCCGCATCGCTGATGCGAGCCTGCGTCTGGCAAGCGGAGGACAACACGATGCAACCGAATAAACGTACCGTCATCGAAGAAAAATCCCTGAGCACGCTGTTCTTCCGCAATCCGCATTTGCTGGTGCTGTCGCTGATCATCTTGCTCATCGCAGGGGCATCAGCCTTGACCAGTCTGCCGCGCATCGAAGATCCGCGTATCACCAATCGCAATCCGCTGATTCTGACGATGTTGCCGGGTGCGTCGGCCGCACGTGTCGAGGCACTGGTGACGAAGCCGCTGGAGGATGAATTGCGCGAGATCGCCGAGATCAAGGAGATCGAATCCACATCGAGACCTGGTATCTCGGTGATCAGTGTCGAACTGGCCGACTGGGTCGACAGCTCCGGCAACAAAGAGGTTTTTTCGAGAATTCGGGATCGGCTGGCTGATGCCCGGCCTGTTTTGCCGGCTGCTGCGAGTCAGCCGGTCTTTGACGACAAACGCGGCGCTGTTGCGTATTCATTGATCGCAGCGGTTCGCTGGCAGGGGCAGGACCCCGCCCAACTGGGTGTGATGTCCCGTCTGAGTAAAGAGCTGGGCGATCGTCTGCGCAATCTGACCGGCACTGAGAACGTCCGCGTTTTCGGCTTGCCGCAAGAGGAGGTCACAGTAACGGTCGACCCCGCTGAGCTGGCAGCGTTGGGTCTGGACATTACGCAAGCCTCACGTCGTATTACCGCGGCCGACGTCAAGGTACCAGCCGGCGTGTTGCGTTCGGCTGAACGGGATCTGTTGATCGAGATCCAGGGTGAGCTGGACTCGGTTCGTCGCATCGAAGCGATCCCGCTGGCCAGCAACGATAACGGCAGCTTGATCAGGCTGGGTGACATTGCCAGCGTGGAAAGGCGGTGGCAGACGCCGGCTTCGAGTGTTGCCTCTGCCGACGGTGCGCGCGCCGTGTTCATCGCAGCCAAAGTTGATCCGCAGATACGCGTCGACCAATGGGCTGTTGCGGCACGGGAAACGGTGGCCCGGTTGGCTGCGGAATTCAGCGGTTCCGTCGATATCGAAGTTGCCTTCGATCAAAGCCGTTACACCGAAAAACGCCTGGCAGATCTGGGCGGCAATTTGCTCGCAGGTGCAGCTGTTGTGATGTTGGTCGTGTTGCTGGGCATGGGCTGGCGCGCCGCACTGGTCGTTGGCGTTGCACTGCCACTGAGTGCCTCATTTGCGGTGTTCGGTCTGAGCTTATTCGGACAGCAGATTCATCAAATGACGATCTTCGGCATGATCATCGCGGTCGGTCTGTTGATCGATAACGCGATCGTGATGACCGATGAGGTGCGCAAGCAAGTCAGTCGTGGGCACACACGGCTGCAGGCGACATACAAGGCCGTCCACCATTTATTCGCGCCGCTGTTCGCATCGACGCTGACGACGATACTGGGCTTCATGCCGATATTCCTGCTGCCAGGCAATGTCGGTGACTTTGTCGGTCCAATCGCAATTAGCGTGGTACTGGCGCTGATCGGTTCCTTTGTTCTATCGATGACCCTGATCGCTGCTCTGGCCGGACGCTTTGTGCGCGTGGATCAGAATGAACCGTCGTCACGCTACCGCTGGTGGCGCTATGGTATCAACAATCCGCGCCTTGCAGCACGGTATCGCCGCGGCTTGCTGGCAGCAGTGCAGCGGCCGAAGGCGACCGTGGCTGTAGTTGTTACGCTGGCATTGATTGGCTTTGGACTGTCGGCGACCTTAGGCAACCAGTTTTTTCCGCCCGCCGACAGAGACCAGTTCGAGGTCGAAGTCCGGTTGCCGAGCGGCAGTTCGGTGCAGCGCAGTGCCGAACTCAGCGACCAGATCGAGCAGCTGCTGCGGCAGTATGACGGCATCGTTCGTGTAGACTGGCTTGCAGGCGGGAGTTTTCCGTCGGTGTACTACAACCTGGTGATGGATCAGGACAATGACGGTGCTTATGCACACGCTATCGTTGTCGGTGACAGCGTCGCGCGGGTGAATGCGCTGATTCCACGCCTGCAGGCAGAGCTTGACCAACGCTTCCCCGAGGCGCAGATTCTGGTGAGCCCGTTTGGGCAGGGGCCGCCGTACGAAGCGCCGGTCGCGTTTCGGATCGTCGGTCCGAACTCGGACGAGCTCAGACGCTATGGCGACGAGTTGCGCAGGATAATGCATCGGCAGCCGAGCATGCTGCACACGCGTGCAACGCTGACCGGTGGCGAGCCCAAGCTCCGTTTTAGGGCCAGTGAAGAACTGGCCAGTCTGGCGGGTCTGACGTTGACGGATATTGCCACACAGTTTCAGACCAACCTCGAAGGCCACATTGGTGGCTCGGTGCTGGAGGATCTGGAACAGCTGATGGTGCGGATCCGTTATGCGGACAGCGAGCGCAGTTCGCTCGAGCGCATGCGGACATTGAATCTGGTTTCGGCAAGCAGCGCCGCGGAGCAAAGCTGGATACCGGCGGAAGCCGTGGGCAGTTTCGAATTGCGACCGGAACTGGCCAGTATTACGCGGCGCAACGGCGAACGAGTTAACAAAGTGCTGGGCTACGTGACTCAAGGTACGCTCCCGATCGACGTTACCCGCGCGATCCTGCAGGAATGGCAAAGCAGCCCTATCCAGTTGGCGCCAGGCTATCGCCTGGAAGTTGCCGGCGACTCTGAAGAGCAGAGCCGTGCGGTCGCGCAGCTTGCAACCTATGTGCCGGTCCTAGCTGCATTGATGATCGCAACCGTGGTCCTGTCCTTCCGCAGTGCAATACTGGCTTCGATCATCGCTACCGTTGCAGCGCTGTCCGTCGGATTCGGCATGCTGTCGTTGTGGGTCAGCGGCTACCCGCTGGGATTCAATCCGATACTGGGTACCGCCGGGCTGGTCGGTGTCGCGATCAACGGTACGATCGTTGTGCTCGCTGCAATCCGCGCTAACGATGGCGCGCGTGCAGGCGATCTCCAGGCCATTGTGGCAGAGACCGTCGGGACGACTCGCCACATTCTCTCGACCACGTTGACGACGATATCCGGTTTCGCCCCCTTGTTGGTGTTCTCGCGGGGCAATTTCTGGCCACCCTTGGCGGTGGTTATCGCTGGCGGTGTCGGCCTGAGTGCTCTGCTGTCGTTGCTGTTCACCCCGGCAGTCTACTACTGGTTCCACCGGCTCGGTGTGCAAACCGCCACTGACCAGGCAGCAATAGCAACGCCCATAAGTATCCGGTCATAGGGTGTAAGTCGTCAGAGTCGAATTGCGCCTATCAAAGCATCGAACGATCAGGATTGCGTCACTGCCTTTTTAGCTGACGGCAATCTGAATATGTTCAAACGGCGACCAGGCTGTGTTCGATCGCGTAGGTGGTGAGCTCTGACACGCTGTGAAGGTCAAGCTTGCTCATCATGTTAGAACGATGTTTTTCAACGGTCTTGATGCTGAGCGATAAACACGATGCTATTTCCCGGTTTTTATGGCCCTCGGCAACGAGCTTCATCACCTGACGCTCGCGTACGGTGAGCTTACACCATGACACGGCCGCCCGGGAGCTTTCCGAATAGCCCAGAAAACCCTGGAGTACGGTTTCACAAACACCAGTGCTCAAATACGTCTGGCCAGCCAGGATAGCGTCGATTGCGGTCAGCAGGCTGTTGCTTGAGTCGTCTTTCAGCACATAACCGTTCGCGCCCGCTTCGAAGCTTGCCTGGACATAGTCACGGGATTTGTGCGCGGTCAGTGCGATTATCTTGATTGCTGGGTCGCCCTGCTTGATGATGCGAATGGCCTCGGTTCCGTTCATCAAAGGCATTCTCAGATCCATCAGGATTAGGTCCGGCTTGAGTCGTTTCGCTTGTTTGACGGCCATCTGACCATTATCCGCTTCTCCTACTACAGCGAGGTCGTCGGATTTTGAAAGCAGAGCACGCAGCCCTTCTCGGAAGATCGGAAAATCATCAACAATTAAAATCTTGGTAGCCAATGTTGTGTGTGTTCCCTTATGTGCCGCTATCCCGACCGCTTCAAACCATGTAACAAAATGTAACCATTAAAAATGCATAAGCAGATTTGGTGCCAAAAATATTTATATTTTATTCAATAGCTTACAGGGAGTGGCGATCAGAGCTGTGTAAAGAAGTCTTGATAGGATAAATGAGAACGATTCTGATCAGCAGTCCATTGGTGACATAGATCGCCCTTTAATCAATACGTTAGATCTTGTTGCTCTAGGCCATCAGTGTGTAAAGAATATCGACGTCTTTGTAACGAATAACGGCCCCATAATCAATAAGTTGCATCAAGATCTTAGGGCTTTGGTAGGGATTGATTGCTCGCAGATCGAGTCGGCTGGCTGTGTGAGAAATTCCGTCATACCGCCGCGTTCTCTGCTTCCAGCATCGACACCGTCGCGCAGGTCAATATGCGCCCGTCAACAGCCGCGTCTCCGGCAATGAACGCACGCATCGTTACTTTTCTGGGCAGATCGTCCTCACGGTACATGCGCTCACCAATTCGTAACTGATCCTTGGCCAACGTGCTCTCGCTCAGCGAGGATGCATGCACGAACGCAAACACAACAGCGGTTTTTAGACCGAATCGGAACATCGATGCTTGGTCTTCCGATGGGGGTGTACGGCTCACTTTATCTTTCGGCGTTGCTATTCCTTCCGAAAAACTCAGTTTATTGTGAGTAAAAACATAGGTTTACGTATTTGACATTTCCGCAGGGTAGGGTAAACCCTACCGCCAATTGAGGGTTCTTTTCCGGAAAATGTAGGGTTTTTCTCTACAGATTCCCAGCCCATTTTCCCCAATACTGCGACAACCAAAAGAAGTGCAAGGACTGTCTTTGCAGATTCCACCAAACAAAAACTCTGCTGATGAGTCGAGGGATATTTTATGAAGTGCAAGTATTTGAGTATGCGAGCTTTGAACCCAGTGGCATTCGCGGCAGCAATGCTGGCGGCGCTCAGTCTGTTCGCGGCCAGCGCCGTCCAGGCGGTCACCGTCAACGTGGTCAATAACGATGGCGCTCCGGTCAACGGTTTTCGCTGGATACTGCAGCAGGACACCACATTCCCAGTAGACCCAAACAATCCGGCGACGAATCCGGATGAACTACTTTCGCTGGGCTTCCATAGGAGCTATCATCCGGTCGCACAGAACGGTAACTCCGACACCAGTAGCGCTGAAATTAACGATGTTCCTGCCGGACGTTACTACGTGTCGGTGCTGCCCTATGAAGGTTACAGCATCAGTGGCAAGCCGATCGAAGTCGGGAGCGGTGGTAGCGAAACGGTCACCGTGACGGTGCAGCAGCATCCCATCCCTACTGCCCAGATTGCCCTGTACTTGTTCCACGACAACTTCCCGGTCAACGGCGCGCCGGATCTCCCGGAGGAGACCAACCCGGCGCCGGGTGATCCGGGTCACGTGGACTGGACCCAGTTCAACGTCCTGGTCGAAGAACCAGCCGGACGCTACGGCATCGCCGGCGGCCAGGTGATCCAGGACGCGTTCGGCAACCCGCTCGGCACCACCTACACGCCCGGCTGTGATCCGAATGTGGCAGATTGCGTGAGCACTCTTGGCGACGGCACACTCCAGCCGGGTCCCGATGGCACCCTGCTGATCAAGAACCTGGCGCCAGGAAAATACGGCATCAAGGTTGGTCCGCCAACAGGGACCAGCTGGCAGCAGACCACGACCATCGAGGGCACCAAGACCATCGATGCCTGGGTGAAGGCTAACGAGCCGCCGTTCTTCGTGGAATTCGGCCCGCCCGGACCGCACGTGTTCATGGGCTTTGTCCAACCTTTCGACGCCCTGCCGGCTGGTGGTAATGCCACCGTCAGCGGCAAAATCACCGACATGCACATGTCGCGACCGCCCAACTTCGCGTTTTTCAGCGGACGGCCTTTCCCCGACTGCTGGGTCGCGATCAACGAGGCCGGCCCCGCCGGCCTGGGTGCGGGCCTCTGGGCCGGTCCCTGTGAAGCCGACAGCACCTTCAGCATTGCGGGCGTGCCACCGGGCAGCTATCAGCTCAAGGTCTTCGACGCCAACCTGGACGTAGTAATCGCCAGCCAAGGGTTCACTGTCGATGCAGAGGGTGGCACCTGCAACGGCGGCGGGCCGTGCGACTTCGATGAGGTTGCGGTATTCAACTGGTTCACCCGCCTGAATACCGGTATCTTCAACGACGTTAACCAGAATGGCTTCTGGGATGAGGGCGAGACTGGTATCGGCCCCGAGAACCAGGAAAATCTTCTGCGCTGGCGCGACGGCACCATCTATCAGGCGTTCCCGACCGACGGTGATGGCTTGGCTCCGTTCGACGAGATCTTTCCGTTCTTCCATTGGCTGGTCGCCGAGACGAGCTTCGCGAACAAGAAGGCCACCGGTGCGACCTTCGTGGTGGATGCGGGTGGTGAGGTCATCAAACCAGCTGGCTTCCCGGGCTATGGCGAGCTGACACCGCAGGCCCAATCAGAAAACGGGGACCTGCCGTACCGAACCGAGGTCGGCCCCGTTTTGACCGCCGCTTTCCAGGGCTTCCTGGGCCAGACCAGCGTGATGCACTTCGGCAAAACCGACTACGTCAACTTCGATTTCAGCAATCCAGCTGGCCCGACCTACGTGGGTGAAAACGGCGGTATCTCGGGTCTGGTCTACTACGCGACCACTCGCGCCGAGGACGAGCCGCAGTTCGCCGCCGCCGAGGAATGGGAACCGGGTGTGCCGCGGGTGCAGGTCAATCTGTATGCCGACGGTGATATCGACTCCTTCCCGCTGGGCGACTTCCCCGGCATCGGTGACGTCGACTGGAACGAAGACGGCATTCGTGATCTTGACGACGACGTGATCGACGACATCAACGGCGACGGTGTCGTGACACTCTCCGACGTCGACAACTATCCCTTTGGCTGGTCTGAGGGCGGCGCCATGGGTCCGGAAGACATCGAGAACAGCGGTACCGATGGCGTCTTCGATCTCGGCGACGCGGTGCAGGTCACCTGGACCGACAGCTGGGACGACAGCCTGCCGACCGGCTGCCAGGGTAATAACAACCTTCCCGGCGTGGCCGACAACCGCTGCTTCGACGGCCTGAGAAACTTCAACCAGATCCGCCCGGGTGTGTTCGACGGTGGCTATGCCTTCGCTGACTATGACCTTGGCCACCTGGCTGCGGTCCGTACCGGCGCTGCCGCCGCGGCCATCCAGGGCTTCTACGAGTACATCAATGGAGACGGGATCAACCCGGGTGTCGTGAACGATCCCAATCTTCAGCTCGGCCTGATTCCCGGCGACTATATCGTCGAGGCCGTCACGCCGCCCGGCTACAAGTTGGTGAAGGAAGAAGACAAGAATGTCGACTTCGGCGATGAGTACATCCCCTCGCCGCAGGCCATCGCTGCGTATTGCGTCGGTGATATGCGTGATGTGCCCCCGTACCTGAGCATGGCGACGAGAGACGGCAGTGGTGCGGCAGATCAGCTGATCGCCGGCATAAACCCGGCCGACGCGGCAGCTCCGTTTGCCGGCGATGGTATTCCGGATTCGGGCGACGAACGTCCGCTCTGCGACCGCAAGAAGGTGCCGCTGAGCCCGGCCCAGAATGCGGCGGCCGAGTTCTGGGTCATGACCGACGTTCCGGTGGTGGGCAACGTCTCGGGCGTGATCCTCAACGACCTGGCCAACGAGTTCAACCCAGACTCCCCGGCTTTCGGCGAGAAGTACGCGCCGCCCAACGTGCCGGTGGCCTTCTACGACTTTAACGGCAAGGAAGTCAACCGGGTCTACGCTGACGAGAACGGCCGCTACAACCTGGTAGTGCCGTCGACCTTCACGGCCAATCTGCCTCAGCCCTCCGGCATGTCGCCGAACATGCTGGTCTCCTGCATGAACGATGCGGGTCCGATCGACGACGGCACGGGTAACCTCATCATAGACCCGTTCTTTAACCCGCAGTTCAGTCAGTTCTGCTACACCTTCCAGTACATGCCGGGAGCGATCACCTACCTCGATACCCCGGTAGAGCCGATTGCGGCCTTCGCGAACCCGGTTACGTTCCCAGTGGACTGCGAACGGCCTGCGACCACGCCGATGATCGCCTCGGTCACACGCGGCATGGAAGGACCCTATGCCCTGCCGGGCGAGACGATCCAGATCAACTCCATGGGCTTGACCGAGGTCCCCAACCCGTATTGGGACGGCACCACCGGTACCTCGCGTACGATCACCCGCGACTATAGCTTCGATGGGTGTACGGTTGAACTGGAGGATGAGGCAGGTGTCCGCACGCCGCTTGGTGGCGAAGATTTCAGCTGCGGTGCTGCAGGGGCTTCCGGTAAGGTGCCGGCTTTGGCGGCCGGTCCGTACCAGGTCGTGATCACCAACGCCGATGGCACCGAGTCCCCGATCGGCGCGACTCTCCAGGTCGGTCCGTACCCCGGTAATATCTTGCGTGTTAACTCCCCCGGTACCATCCAGGGCGCCATAGATGCAGCCGGTGCGGGTGACCTGATCCTGGTTGGCCCGGGTATCTACGATGAACTCGTCGTCATGTGGAAACCGGTCAAGCTGCAGGGCTGGGGCGCAGGTGCGGTGATCATCAATGCCCGCCAGGTACCCACCGAGAAGGTCGCCAACTGGCGTAATAAGGTCGCGCAGCTTGTTGCAGACGGATTGATTGACGAGTTGCCAGGTCAGGGCGCACCTCTTCCCGGCTTCCCGGCACTGGCTGAGGCCGTGTTCCCGACCGAGGAGGGCGCCGGCATTTTCGTGGCCGGCAAGAGTGGTGGCGGCAGAGACACCTTCCGCAATCCGCAGAACCGAGGTGCGCGCATCGACGGCTTCACCATCATCGGTGCCAGTACCGGCGGTGCGATCGCGGTCAATGGCTTTGCCGAATACCTGCAGATCGGAAACAACCGCATCCAAGCTAATGCCGGCGCGTTCGGTGGCGGCATTCGTGTCGGTCATCCGCTACTGACCAACGAGCAAGGCAACAACATCACGTACACTGACGCAGAGAATGACTTCATTCGCATCCACCACAACCACATCACCCAGAACGGTGGTCGCGGTGGCGCAGGTGGCGGTCTTTCGATACACACCGGGGCCGACGAGTACCGGGTCGAGCAGAACTGGATCTGTGGCAACTTCAGCTCCGGCAATGGTGGCGGTATCGGCCACTTGGGCCTGTCGGACGAGGGTGTGATCGAGGACAACATGATCCTGTTCAACGAGTCCTTTGCGCAGGCTGGTCCGCGCTCCGGCGGTGGCATCTTCATCAGCGGCCAGACAGGTCTGAAGCCGGTTGATGGGCTGGTACTCTCGCCAGGTAGCGGCAGTGTCACGATCGACAGCAACGTGATCCGCGGCAATCTGGCCGGCGCCGGTGACGGCGGCGGCATCCAGCTCGCGAGCGTCAACGGTCTGGACGTCAATCAAAGCAGAAATCGACCGCAGCGTTGGAACCGGATCGATATGATCAATAACATGATCAACAACAACGTGGCGGCACTGGCCGGCGGTGGCGTCGCGATCCAGGACGCCGTGCGCGTCACCATCCGGAACAACACGGTGGCGCACAACGATACCACGGCTACCGCGGCACTCGCGTTCTCGCCTGGCGTATTCAACGAGTCGAACCCGACGCCTGCGGGTATCATCGCACGTACGCACAGCACCGACTTCGCTTTGCAGATGGGCGAGACCAACGTGGAAGGCCTGTTCTCGAATCCGGCGCTCAGCGATTCCATCGTCTGGGGCAACCGTTCGTTCTACTGGGTGAATGACGCAGAAACCGGCCTGGTCGCCTGTAGCGGGGGCGCATGCAGCCTGGTTACTGGCGAGGATCTGGCCGTGATGGACGGGCCGTTCACCGTGGCCGACCCGCTCGCGGTCGGCACGCTGGATCCGAGTTTCTCGTTGCTGACAGACACAGCTGAGAACAATGCGCTCTATATTCCCAACGTCGCGAACGGGGTCGGTACCAACAACATCACGGGAGCCGATCCCGGCTTCGTCAACGGCTACTTCAACGGCCCCCGCGGCGGCCTCGATATCGGGGAGTTCACCACGCTGTCGACCGCCGGCGCTTTCGACGAGGGCGGCAACTTCATCCAGGTGAGCTACAGTCCGCTGTCGCTGGTCGAGCCGGACGAAGTATCGCTGCTCGACTATCACTTGCTGGGGACCTCGCCAGCGATCGATGCGGGTGACCCGGCGAACACCTCGCTGATCGACATCGATAACGATCTGCGTCCACTGGGCGGTGGTTTCGACATCGGTGCCGACGAGGTCCAGTAAACAACCCAGGAGCATAGTGTTTACAGGGACGTCACGAAAAATGAGGAGTAAATTCTATGAACAGACTAAAGAGCCGCGCCCTGACTATTGCGGTCTCACTGGCGCTCCTGGGCGGAACGGGAGCGGCTTACGCCGTAGTGAACGTGCAGTGCCCCGGGGACAACGACGGGGATGCAGCCTGGGATACGACGACAGGAAGGTATAAAGACGATCCACCCGGCAGCCGGAATGGACCGCCGATCAACACCACGTGCATGCACCTGATCGCCGGTGACAGCTTCGCCACCATGTCCGACGGCAACCCGCTCTATACATTCGGCTTTGGTGACCAGACCGGCACTCCGCCGGAAGACGTCATCTCCGCAGGTATTCTGGACGCATGGTGGCCGGGGCCCACGATTGAACTGGAGGAGGGGGACGAATTCTACCTGTCGCTCACCAACGTCGGCACGGTGATCCGGCCCGACCTCTTCGATTCGCACACGGTCCACTGGCACGGCTTTCCCAATGCCGCAACGGTGTTTGACGGGGTCCCGGAGGTGTCCATCTCGATCAACATGGGTGCGACCCTGACCTATTACTACAACGTGGTGCAGCCGGGCACGTTCATGTACCACTGCCACGTGGAAGCCACCGAGCACATGGAAATGGGTATGCTGGCCAACCTGTACGTGCACCCGGCCCAGGATGTGACGGGCTGCTCCAGCGGTCTCTGTCCGGTCGCGGGCCGCAAGGGTGGTCCCGGCGGCGGCACGGCCCTCGGTCAGCCGGAGGGTTACGCCTACAACGACAACGACGGCACCACCGGCTGGGATGTCGAGAAGGCCATCCAGGTGTCGAGCTTCGACTCCGCGTTCCACGACGCGAGCTTGTTCGTGCAGCCGCTGCCGTTCGCCGATCTGGAGGCCGACTACCCGATGATCAACGGTCGCGGCTATCCGGACACGGTGGTTGCCGGTGCCTTGCCCGCGCCGACTGACAATGTCGCTCCGGTCGCCGGGTATGATCCCGGCAAGGTGACGGGCAATCCGGGTGAAGTTCTGAACAACGGTGAGCCCGCCCAGAGAATCGATTCCGTGATTACTGTCGATTCGGGGCAAAAGCTGCTGCTGCGGCTCAGCAACCTCAGCGTCGACCAGTTCTACACCATCACCGCCCAGGGTCTGACCATGCAGGTGGGGGGCACAGG
>JARFQK010000229.1 GCA_029287815.1 Gammaproteobacteria bacterium | reverse complement strand
TCGCCCGGTGCAAACGCCAGCGGGACAAAGGTGTTCTTCGCTGCTGTGCGTTTGGCTTCTTGTTGCCCCTGCCGCCAGGCCCGGGCAAAGGTGGCTACCCGGTTATAGGAATCGGTATAGCCGAGTTGCACCAGGTCGCTGTGCAGCTGCTTGACCGTTTTACGCTGCTTGCGATGCCGCCTGGACTCGCGAAACAGCCAGCTGGTCAGGGTCAGCTCATAATCATCCAGCTTGGAGGGACTTTTACGGTTAGGATAGCGCGGTTCAACCACGCCACTGGCCAGATACTTGCAGACAGTGTTACGAGACAGTCCGGTTCTTCGGGTTATCTCCCGGATCGGCATCCCGTCACGGAAATGCCATCGTCTGATTACGCTTAATAACGCTACGTCGATCACTCCTTGTTACTCCTGCATGGTTTGGCTGCAGGGTGAGTTGTACGTGGGTCAAAATTCAATGCAAATTATGGGGTCAGGTGGGCAAGTTTTGTTATAAAATCTACACCTTATCTTACCATACTGAGCCAGGCGGCATAATTTTGGCCGTCGAGCGCGAGCCCATGCCGCTTTGTCCGCCTCAGTGGCGCGGTAACGTTGCCTGCCGCCGTTGCGGGCGATCTCAAGGCTGATCGTCGACGGTGAGCGTTGCAGTGCCTTGGCAATCTGACGCAGCGAGTGTCCCGCCGATAGCCCTCGCGAAATCTCCTCGCGCTCCACTAGCGTGAGCGCGTGTGGCGATCGTTTACGAAGCGGCGGTGCAAAGCCGCCATGGTGGCTCAAGACCTACGCCACCGATGTACGAAAGCTACCGAGGGCGCGACTAATGCCGGTGATCGACTCGCCATTGCGCCAACGCTGCCAAAGTTCTGACTTCTGGACATTCGTCATGCCCAATCTGCCTGGTTGTGCAATACCCTATTACTCCAAATCTGTAATTAAAACATAGGGTGTTGCACTGACCAGTTGAATCCACCATCACTAAACGGAGACTTCCGACCCACAGCCGTCATTCAGCTATCAACCGCCGAATGACTGCTCCGTAACAACTCCGGTCAATCCGTGATGGGCAGATCAGCATCTCAGAACCGTGATCGGTTGGGTCGGTTAACTGGCGCTTTCACCCAGAATCAGACCCTCGGCTTCGGTCACGTTACGGGCGGACCCTGCCAGAAGCGGACAAATTCCGTGGCGGATACGCCCTCAATGACGATGGTCTTGGAAATCGCCGCCAGGTAGCTCTTATGAGTCCGCGGTGAAAAGCCACGCACCAGCACGGCATCGATCATCTGTTAACGTAATTCGCTCATTGTCCAGCTGCCGTGTGAAAGACCGAACGGGGTCTTTCGAAAGCATGGTCAATGGGCGCAACCCGATGTCGGGGCCAACAGGGCTACCGCGAAGCGGTGACGTTCACTTGGATACTTCATTCCTGTAACCTTAGCGTAATAAAACAGCAAACAGTATGAAGGTGGGGCTTATGCTGAACGTCATAATCGTAGTTGTCGCAGCCATCATGTTGCTGTTTATGTTCCACCCTCGGTTGACCCAAAACAACTCCTGGCATGCGACACTCACACCACTCTCCTCTATAATCGGCAGCGGGTTTCTGATCCTGGCGCCATTGCTTGCAAGCGTGGTCGGCCTGTATTCTCCTGTCGCAGTAGTGGGCATTGTTGTGCTTGCCTATGCTATCGGTAGTGTCATTCGCTTCAATATTATTCATGCCGAGCCCCTCCTGCATGAAAGGAACGCTCACCCTTTAATATACAAAGTTGATTTGGTTGCCAATGCCGCGCTGTCATTTGCCTACGTGACTGCGGTTGCATTCTACCTGTCACTGTTATCGTCTTTTCTCCTGACCTACCTCGGATACGAGAACGCGCATAACCTCGAAAGAACCCTGACAACCCTCATTATCGTTTTTATTGCCGCAACGGGGTTCTTACGCGGTCTGGCGGGGCTTGAAAAACTTGAGGCATACTCAATGTCCCTACAGTTGTCGATTGTTGCGGCACTGCTGCTCGGGGTATTCGTCTACGATTACAATTTCATGCAATCCGAACAGTCGCTCTCCTTCGAAATACAGGATAGAGACTTGATAGACAAGGTGTTTACTCTGGCCGGTATTCTACTTGTGGTACAGGGCTTTGAGACATCACGTTTTCTGGGTGAAAAATACCACGCTGAAGTTCGCGTACGAACAATGCGTCGAGCGCAGTTAATTTCAGGCGCGCTGTTTGTGATATCGGTCGTTGCATTGATGCCGATCGTTCAACACCTGAACCTTGAGCATATCCAAGTTGCAGAAATCGTTGCAGCAACTGGGCTGGTAGCAACCGCACTGCCCCTCATGTTGATTGTGGCGGCGATCATGAGCCAATTCAGTGCAGCTGTCGCAGATACTGTTGGTGCCGGAAGCCTGGCGAGCGAAAGTAGTCACGGAAAATTAAAGACCAACATGGGATACCTCGTAGTATCAATCTTCGCCATAATGCTCGTTTGGACTGCAGACCTTCTGGAAATCATGTCTTTCGCGTCACGTGCTTTTGCGCTGTACTACCTGTTGCAGTGTTTTGTCGGCATCATGGCGAACCGTCATCATTACAAAAACAAGGTTCGCCTCCTGCACAACGTACACTTTGCCACGGTGGCAGGCATTCTGGTTTTTGTTGTAATTTTCGCCATGCCTGCCGAATAGACGCCGGCATGCAACGTAATGAGTGTGGCTCTCAGGACTAAACCATCGTGGACAAGGTAGAGGAAATAACCAAGAGAAATTCTACGAAGGTGTGGAATCTGCACAACGCATTGACTGATCCGGACCAACTTGAATTCAAGGTGGATCCCCTGGAGGCCCCGGAAAACCTCGCAAAACAATTCCATGAAGAGCATCGACAGATTCAGGATATTGCAGACCGATTGCGCGAGTCAGGCGTGGACTCTACGGCCCTTCTTGCGCACGGCACAACGGTAGAAATAATTCTTAAGGAGGCGGCGGATCTGGATGTAGATATGAATGTCGTTGGTACTCACGGTCGAGGTGCGATGTATCAACTTCTTATGTGTAGCTTCAGCGAAGAAATCATTCATCAATCACGATATCCGGTTCTGGTTATCCGAACACATAAACGCACCTGACCGGACAATGGATTCAGGTCTGTTACTTCGATGTCTCACTCAATTGTACGATAATGCGAATTGAAAACAGAAGCATAATCGAGAGGGCGGCCGTGAAACATAAACTCTTTATATTCATGCTTATGGTAGTTTTTGTGCTGGGCTGGTGGTTGCATTGGTCGAGTATCGAGAAAGGTGAGCGGCTAGCTGTTGCAAATTGTGGCGGTTGCCATGATCTGTCGGCTAAGAAAAAAAATAAAAAAGGCCCTTATCTTTGGGGTATTGTGAACCGTCGCGCCGGCATTGTTGATGGGTTCGAATATAGCGAAGCTTTTCGACAGTTTGCTGATTCAAGACAGTTCTTTTGGTCTGAGATAAACCTCGATATGCTCATCACCGATCCAGATAAACTTATCCCGGGCACCAGAATGGCCGAAAAAGAAAGCGATTCTAAGCACGCCAAGGCGTTTAAAAACATGCAGAATTTGGATAATCGCAAGGAACTGATCGTTTTTTTAAAAATGTTGGATTAATTGGTTTATAGCCATTTATTACGATTTGTGACCGTCGCTTCACGCGCATTCGCCCTGTGCTGCCTGCTGCAGTGTGTTGTTGCGATAATTGCATGACGCCATGTTCAGAAAAACCAACATCTGAATATCGCCGGTTTTCTGTGTTGGCGTGCATACTGGCCTTTATCGTAATATGTGCCAATCGCGCAGGATGGAGCGTTACCAGTACTGGCATCAATCATGCGTTTTCGATAGATAAACTTAGACGTTCGAACTTTATCGGATCGAGCGAACGCAGCGTTTATTATGATTCACCAAAGGTGAGGGGACATGAAGATTCTCGTATGTGTTGATCTGTCTGATTCGACAGAAGAGATCCTGAAAAGGATCGAAGAGCTGTGCCGACCGCTGAACGCCAAGGTCTGGCTGCTGCATAACGCAACACCGGAACCGGATACGATTGAATTCAAGGCAGATCCGATCGAGGCTCGGGAATCCCTCGCGAAGAAATTCCATCATCAGCATCGCCAAATTCAGCAGTTGGCGGAGCGATTGCGTAAGTCAGGTGTAGATGCAACTGGCCTTCTTGTTCACGGCAAGACGGTTGACACGATTTTGAAGGAAGCCTCGGATTTGGACATTGATGTGATTGTCGTCGGCTCCCACGGACATGGCGCAATGTATCAGCTCCTGGTAGGCAGCATCAGCGAAGGTGTACTGCACAGATCCAGCAGACCGGTTCTCGTTATACCCACCCACGAGCGTGAATGACGCGCCAGGAATCTAGCCTACAAAGGGAGGCCCCCGGCTTTGCCGGAGAGACGACGAGTATGTCCCGACTGCCGCCTTCCGGCAAGAATTGAGCACAGAACGAATCGGCAGGCCGGCCACCGGACCGGGGAATGTCTCTTTTGGCAGACGAAAGCACCCGTCCACCCATCACCACTGCTGGTCCGCTTGGTGTTTTTGCTGCCGGACCGACCTCGGTCAGCGTATCGCGATCTGACACCCCGGCTTTCGCGCTGGCCTACGTCCGCAATGCGCATGAACCTGCCGTTCGTTGGCCACCTGTGAATGGCGGGAGTTGGCCGGTTATCACCGTACAGAACAACCTCAGATGGCAGCTCAGTAGTCGAATGAAAGGCAGATTGCTGGCCGATTGCTGACCATCGTCTTCAAGCACCGGCCATAAGCTCAAGGTATATGCAATTGAAATCGGCTGAACGTCAGTTGCACACACGAAGTTGAAAGAATTTGCGAATCTGGCTAGGGTAGGCGCGGCGTATCCGGGCGATATTGGCATGGCAACAGATATCCGGTCAGGATGTATTTATCGGGAGTAGTTCGAAAAATGTTAACATCACGTCTTTTATTCATAATCTTTCTCCTGGCAGGTTGCGGCGTATGGGCCGGCTATCCTGAGATCCCTGCCGACAAGGAGGTGATAAGTATCCCCTCGAAGCTAGGTACGGTCACGTTTGCTCACAAGGCGCATTCCGGACTCAAGAACGTCGATTGCAAGACCTGCCATCATAGCTATCCCGATGCGGATGGATTACAGGACTGCCACAACTGCCACAAACCGAAAGCCGGCGATACGATCAAGGCCAAAGAGGCGTTCCATACACGCTGCCGGGGTTGTCACAAGTACACGGTTGATTCAGGCGAGAAGGGCGGGCCGACACGCAAATGCAAGCTTTGCCACCAGTAAAGAGACAAAAGTCGAATAAGCTGTGCGTTTTTCGGCTACCCCGATTAATGGAAACGATAGGCATGTGACGCCGTGCTTATAGAAGCATAAGCACCCCTTTTCCTAGAATCCAGATGTAGTGGGCAGTCGTTTGATTGGTAACGAGCCCGCTATGAACAGGGATGTTCGCTGAATCGCGCCGCGCGTGCTGAATGATATGCCTACTTTGCCGCCCCGTTCTGGTCAATCCCGATCGTCAGGCCAACCGAAACCTTCCGCTTCCGCCTGGGTGGCAGCAATTTGATGTGTTGAGCTGGTTGTTGAGCGTCAGTCGTACAAGCCCGCGTGCGGCGGCGCCCGACTCTCGGGCAACAGGGTTGTTTCTGTCGAAGAAGCTTTTTCGCTCAAGTGGCTGAGAATCTTCTCGATGACCACTGGATCTTCGATGCAGGCGATCACCTTAACCATGCGCCCCAGTTGGACGCTCACCGCCGCTGGGCTTAATCGTTGAATGTCCGTTATTGCCGATTTCCACGATAGCCGGATGTCCGAAAGTGGCCGACTATCCCCCTTGCCAGCGTCATCAATCCTCGGTATTCCGGCTGCGTTGGACGGCGGGTTACCGGCCGAAGGACTAAACCGCTCGCCGAGCGGTAGTGGGTGGCATGGTTTGAGCATGTCAATGCATTAAGCATCTGTTTCCTATGTTGAAGGTAGAGGCATGTCGCCTCGATTCACGACAAAGGAGCAGACTGATGACACACGATACCAAGCCCATCAATCCGTTACGCCGACGCATGCTCGAAGACATGACGTTGCGCAAACTCTCACCCAAGACCCAGGCAACCTACATCCGCGCCGTCATAAACTTCACGCGCTTTATTAAGCGGTCTCCGGATTGTCACTGCAAGTGCCGAAGACC
>JARFQK010000375.1 GCA_029287815.1 Gammaproteobacteria bacterium | reverse complement strand
CAACGATTCTGCAGAATCGGAAGCACATCCTTCTCGTAACTCACCTGTTGACTGCACCCGGCAGCGACAGCAGCCAGTGCCAGCGTGAAAATAGCCTTGTTTATGCTCGGTCGCATGGTTATCTCCTCAATGGTTTCTTATAATCATTCAACAGGTATGACACCGTTAATATGCGTCTCAATTTACCTCAATTCACCGTCTATGGCCATAGGCGGGAACCTCAGCCGGCGTGCGATGGCACAGCGGACTTAAAGTCTTTCAAGGTCCTAATTGACCGCGGAGACGCAGAGTCCATCATTGGCATCTCTTTGATCAATAGGATTGCAATTCACACTTGCTGTAGGAGCGACTTTAGTCGCGAATATCTGCAATTCGCGACTAAAGTCGCTCCTACCAAAACATGAAGAGTTCTCTGCGTCTCTGCGGTAAATAAGGCTTTTTTCACCGACGCCAGGCTCTCGCTTGATTCACCGCTGAACACCACCCTTGGTGAGTTCAGCCGGTGACAGAATACGCTGCAGTTGCTCGACCGACAAATCAGTCAACTCACTGGCAACGTCAATCACTGCCCGGCCCTCGGCATAAGCCTGCTTGGCGATCTTCGCGCCCAATTCGTAGCCGATCTCACGATTCAGCGCTGTTACCAGGATCGGGTTTTTCGCCAGCGCTTCGTTGATCCTATCGTGATTGACGCTAAAACCCTCGATCGCCTTGTCCGCCAGTAAGCGTGAGGCCGACGACAGAATATCGATACTCTGCAACAGATCGTAAGCGATCAATGGCAGCATCACATTCAACTGGAAATTTCCCGACTGGCCGGCGATCGTGATCGCCGCATCGTTACCGATCACGCGCGCGCAGACCATGGCCACTGATTCGGGAATGACTGGATTCACCTTGCCCGGCATGATGCTGCTGCCGGGCTGCAATGCCGGCAATGCGATCTCGCCGATACCAGCCAGCGGGCCACTGTTCATCCAGCGCAGATCGTTCGCGATCTTCATCAGACTGACCGCCAGCGTCTTCAACTGGCCGCTGAGCGCGACCGCAGCATCCTGACTGCTCATGAGCTCGAAGCGGTTTCCCGCCGGGGTGAAGTCGATATCGGTCTCCTTGCTCAGGTAATGACAAACCCGATGCCCAAACTCCTCGGCTGCGTTGATCCCGGTGCCGACCGCGGTGCCACCGATCGCGAGCTGCTGCATGCCTTCGGAGGCGTGCTTGATGCGAGCTATGCCGCTGGCCACCTGTGCTGACCAGCCCGATAATTCCTGAGCCAGGGTCACCGGCATCGCATCCATCAGATGGGTGCGCCCTGTGGTCACAACACCCGCAACGGTCTCGGCTTTTTTTTCGATGATCGTATGCAGATGTTCGAGCGATGGGATCAAGTCATACAAGCAGCTGACTGCAGCACTGACATGGATACAACTCGGAATGACATCATTGGAACTCTGGCTCATATTGACATGATCATTGGGATGCACGGCGATGCTGGCGCGTTGCGATGCCAGATGCGCGATCACCTCGTTCGCGTTCATGTTGGTGCTGGTGCCCGAACCGGTCTGAAAGATATCGACCGGAAACTGGTCGTCCAAGGCGCCGTTGATCACGTCATCGCAGACCGCGACGATCGCATTGCAGACCGCATCGTCCATCGCGCCCAGATCCCGATTGGCACGCGCACAACTCTGCTTCACCAGTCCGAGCGCGTTCAGGAATGACCTCGGCATGCTGAGCCCGCTGACCGGAAAGTTCAGTATCGCACGTTGTGTCTGTGCGCCATAACTGGCATCCTCCGGAACCTGTAACTCTCCCATACTGTCGGATTCGATGCGATAACGGGTCATGTTCTACTCCAGCGGCAATTTTCCAGGTCGATGATATAATACGCGATTTTCGGATCGCCGTTGACCCGATTGCACAAACGCTTGGCGGGTAAAGGTATATTGCTGTAAGGCCGTGACGTACCCAAGGATCGCCTGGTCGACACGGCAGAGCCCAAGCTGCGGTATCCATTCCTGGGCTTGACCGCCAAACGAACACGGTGATCGGAGAACGCGACGAAATGCACGGAAACCTACGATGAAGCTGACCGAACTGACTGCCATCTCCCCCACCGACGGACGCTACGCCGACAAAACTGCTGACCTGCGACCGCTGTTCAGTGAGTACGGCCTGATCCGCCATCGCGTACTGGTCGAGGTCCGCTGGTTACAGGCGCTGGCTGGCAATGCAGCGATTACCGAAGTAACGGCTTTCGATGACCAGACCACTGTGCTGCTCGATGCGATCATTGCGAATTTCGACCTCGAGGATGCGCAACGGGTCAAAGATATCGAAAAGACCACGAATCACGATGTTAAGGCAGTCGAATATTTCCTGAAGGAAAAGATCCGCGGCAATGCAGCGCTCGAAGCCGTCAGCGAGTTCTTTCATTTCGCCTGCACGTCTGAAGACATCAACAACCTGTCGTACGCGCTGATACTGAAAACCGGCCGGGATGCGGTGATGCTGCCGCTGATGGACCGGATCATTCAGCAACTGACTGCGCAGGCGCACCATTACGCCAGCTATGCGATGCTGAGCCGTACGCATGGACAGACCGCGAGCCCGACGACGGTCGGCAAGGAACTGGCTAATGTGGTCGCACGTTTGAACAGACAGCGCGAGGCAGTCGCGAACGTCGTGATGCTTGGCAAGATCAACGGCGCGGTCGGCAATTACAATGCGCACCTGATCGCCTACCCGGAGATCGATTGGCCGGCCATTGCCGAGGATTTTATCGAATCGCTCGGGATCCAGATGAACCCGTACACCATACAGATCGAGCCGCACGACTATATCGCCGAGTTGTTCGATGCGCTCGCACGTTTCAATACAATCCTGATCGATCTGTCTCGTGACATCTGGTCCTACATCTCCCTGGGATATTTCAAACAAAAAACCGTGGCTGGCGAAGTCGGTTCATCGACGATGCCGCACAAGGTGAATCCGATCGACTTCGAGAACGCCGAGGGTAATCTCGGCATCGCGAACGCGCTGTTCGGCCATCTCGCCAATAAACTACCGATCTCACGCTGGCAGCGCGACCTGACCGACTCGACCGTGTTGCGGACGCTGGGCACCGGTCTCGCGCACAGCATGATCGCCTATCAGTCGCTGTTGAAAGGCCTGGCGAAACTCGAAGTCGATACAAATCGCCTGGATCAGGACCTTGAATCGAGCTGGGAAGTACTCGCTGAGGCGATTCAGACCGTGATGCGGCGCTACGGCATCGAGAACCCGTACGAGAAGTTGAAAGCGATGACGCGCGGCAAGGCGATCACGCGCGAGGATCTGCACGAACTGATCAACAGCGTCGACCTGCCCGATGACGCCCGTCAGCGTCTGTTGCAATTGACACCTCAGACCTACGTTGGTAATGCGGTCAAGCAGGCCAACGACGTCTAAGCCGGCCGCTGGCCCGCTGTTCGGGGATCAGATTACGGTCGAGCATTTTCTGCGGGAATACTGGCAGAAAAAACCGCTGTTGGTCCGACAAGCGTTTCCGAATGTCGCGAGCCCGCTGACAGCCGACGAACTGGCCGGACTCGCCTGCGAGCAGGAGGCCAATGCCCGGATCGTGATCGAGCGCCTGGGCGAGCAGCACTGGGTTGTGCTGCACGGCCCCTTGCAGGAAAACGACTTCGACGAACTACCCAGCAAAAACTGGACACTGTTGGTAACCGATGTCGAAAAGCATGTTCCGAAAGCCCGGCAGCTGATCGACGCTTTCCGTTTCATCCCTGACTGGCGCATCGATGATCTGATGGTCTCTTTTGCACCCGAAGGCGGCTCGGTCGGACCGCACACGGACGCCTACGATGTATTCCTTATCCAGACACAAGGCCAGCGCCGCTGGATGATCAATGCGGACTATGATGGTGCCTGCCTCGAAGGTACCGAGTTACGTATACTCGAGCGCTTCGTGCCTGCCAAAGAATGGGTGCTCGAGCCCGGCGATATGCTCTATCTGCCACCTAACATCGCGCATCACGGCGTGGCCCTCAACAACTGCATGACCTGCTCTGTCGGCTTTCGGGCACCGTCGCTGCGTACCATGCTGAGTGAATATGCGGAGTTCATCGCATCTGGCATCGATCGCGATCTCCGCTATCAGGACCCGGATCTGCAAATGCAGACGAATCCGGCCGAAATCAGCACAGACGCAGTAAGTCGTATCAAAGCGATGCTGGCGACACAATTGACTTTCGATGATCGCAGCTTGATGCGCTGGCTTGGTGAATTCAGCAGCGAGCCTCGTTCCTGTTTGCACTCACACCAGACCGAAACACAGTACGCAACGTATCGCGATTTCGTCGCGGCGTTGCCTGCTGACACCAACATTGCACAATCACCTGCTTCGAAATTCTTGTTTGGCCAACACGATGATGCCGCCCAGCTGTTCGTCGATGGTAAC
>JARFQK010000217.1 GCA_029287815.1 Gammaproteobacteria bacterium | reverse complement strand
GAATGGTCTCGTGGGCTCGGAGATGTGTATAAGAGACAGACCATGCTCAAGCCCAGGCCGCTTCCTTTGCCAGGCGGTTTGGTCGTGTAGAAGGGTTCGACGGCACGCCGAACGGCTTCCTGGGACATGCCGCCCCCCGTATCGGCAACGCTGACGACCACATAACCGCCAGGTTCCAGGCGATCCTGAGCGACAGACTCTTCAAGGATGAGGTGCCTTCGTCTTGCTTCGATGGTGAGCGTGCCCCCGTCCGGCATCGCGTCCCGGGCGTTGATTACCAGGTTGAGGATGGCCTTATCGAACTGTTGCGGATCGATCACAGTCGGCAGAGGCTTTTCCGCTCGGCCTACCATCAGGTCGATGTTATCGCCAGTCATGCGGTCCAGAAACTTCTGGTAGTCACCGAGCAGAATGTTGATATCTGATAACTGTGGCTCCTTGGCCTGCCTGCGGGAGAAGACCAACAACCGGTCCGTCAACTCCGCCCCATCCTCTGCCGCAGACAAGGTGTCCTCCATTATTTGCAGGGTCTCCTCGTCCAGCTTTCCTGAAAACTGTTTCGTCAGCATGCGAAGATTAACCAGAATAATCGCGAGCAAGTTATTAAAATCATGGGCAATACCACCTGTAAGCTGGCCCATGACCTCCATCTTCTGCGCGTGGACGTGTTGGGTTTCCCGCTCTTTGCGTTCCGTAATGTCATTAAAGGTTACCACCGTACCTACGACCACCCCATCCCTGAGCATAGGGTAGGATTGGAAGTCCGCGGGGAAACTGGTGTGATCTGCTCGCCAAAGCTCCTCATCCTCCAGGCGGACGACGAGATTCTGGCAGCAGGTCCTGTATATAGGACAATCCTCGGGAGGTAGAGGCTTGCCATTGCGGCAGGTGTGGTGAATTAGGGAATGCATTTCCCGGCCGAGCAGCGCCTTCTCGTCCTGGTACCCGAGCATTGACAGGGCCGCACGATTGACGAAGGTGCAGTGCCCCTCGCCGTCCATGCCGAAGATTCCCTCACCCGTCGACGCGAGGATTAGGGCGAGTTCTTCTTCGCGTTGGCGCAGACTCAGGCCCGCCGTTACATCGAGTGCTGAGACCGGTATGCGGTGGTATCCGTCGCTGGCTCTCGGGATCACCATGGACAGGAGGACCGTCAGATCACTGCCGTCCTGGGACTTTACGCTGACGCTACGATTCATCAGCGCTTCATCGCCGTCCCAGATGGCTTGCAGCACATCGGCAAAGATGTCAAAGGTGTTGGGTACGAGATTTCTTTCGAACCAGTCGATGAACTGCCTATCCGAGCGCGTGGCGAAGAGCTGCAGCGCAGCCTCATTCACCTTCTTGACCCGGATCTTGCCGATCAAGTGCCGCAGTACCTCGGGGTTGTCAGCGAGATACAGCTTGAGTTCTGTCACGCCGGATTGCCTGAAATTTATGAGGATCTTGTTGACTTCGGAAAAATCCTGTTCCCAGATCGGCACCGGTGCGCCGCTGAAGAGGCGCTGGTGGCGCTGCTGACTTTCGGTCAAGTCTTTGACGATCGGGTTGGTGAGACGCATAAACAGGAACGCCCCTGCGGTGACGAGAACCATGGCCAGCCCAACCACAATGACCGCGCCTCGCGTGAACGGAGCGCGTATGTCGGTGAGATCCATCTTGGCCACGACACCGATATTTATAATGGGTACCGGCTTGTAGGCCGCCAGCACCCTGACCCCGCGATAATCGAGACCGATCATGCTCCCCGACTGGCCGGAGAGCGCCCTCCGCATCGGCTCGGCGAGGTCAGATGCAAAGGGGATTGGCCCGATCTGCTGTTCCGCCAGGCGGCCATGCGTTACCAGATAGACAATACTGTCCCCTTTCCGGCGCGCTACGGTGATCTCGGCGATCTGGCCAAAGCTAGGGAAATGATCGAAGGCATTCTGAACCTGCGATAGGGTGGCGGCCTCCGATGCAAGCGTGTTGCCGCCGTAGGTCGCTTGGTCGAAGCGCGCCACAGCCTCCATCAGATGAGTCTGATCGTCCACGTTCTGGATTAAGTGTGACCTTTCCTGTTCGAAGGCGGTCCTATAGCTCACTGCGATCGCCACTGCGGTACTGATCGACACAGCAGCCATCATGACCAGAATCAACCAGGCTATTCGCTTGTTTTCGGACACCTTTATGCTACCCAATCCTACCTGCCCCGACATTTGATTTGGCACCGCATACACGTATGCTGAGTCCTATACATTGAAAATACCCTAAAATTGAGCATAGTGGCTCTTCAGCTTCCAGAGCACGGGGCGATAAAAACCCTATAGCCTATCAACGAAACGGCGCTCCACAAGCAAGTCTGTGCCAGCGATACGCTATGCCTGTTGGTAAAATAGCACGTCTATAAGCCCAATATGGAAGGAGTTATTGTCATATTGAGGGGTATCCGCTTCACTGGCCCTCTGGTAGCATAATTTGATCAATCAGCATAACTGCAATCCGGTTGGTGGGGTGGATTAACCTAAAACGGTACAAGAATTCAACGATTGGTTTTCAACCGAGAATGCAGGTGTTGATCAGTTTGAAAAGCTTCGCTGGGCCGATCGATTTCGATGTCCGTTATGCCGATAACGTAAGGGATGGCGAATAACAACGGGGCTGATTCGGTGTATTGTATGTCGACACAAGACCTCGGTGATAACCGCAGCAATTTTAATCGAAGAATATCCAGGGCTCGTGGTCTCTTGTTCTATCGTCTGTTACAGCAGGCCGTAACCAGCTCCCCAGTATCGTATAATGAGCTAGTGCACGGAAAATACTGCTTTAATTCGTCCCCGAAACCGGCCAGTGAAATGGGTACCCCCTTTTAATATTTTTCATGTCTGTTCGATCAAGGAAGCTAAAGACTATGTCAGGGTCAGCTCACATCATGATCGTAGATGATGATCCAAGGCTGTGTCGGACACTTGCGCGCTATTTCAAGCTGGAGGGCTATGATGTCAGCGTGGCTTTCAGTGGTGAGGAAATGCGTCAGAGACTGGCAGTGGAACGGCCAGATGTGGTCATCCTTGATCTGATCTTGCCGGACGAGGACGGATTCAGCCTGGCAAGAGAGCTTCGATCGACCTACGATTTAGCGATCCTGATCCTCACTGGGAAGGCCGATACCGTCGACAAAGTGGTCGGGTTGGAGATTGGGGCTGACGACTACATCACCAAACCATTCGATGAACGCGAGCTCCTCGCGCGCGTGCGAAGTGTGCTTCGCCGAACCTCGAAAGGCGGCC